>CALHVP010000250.1 GCA_938038975.1 uncultured Maribacter sp.
CATATTTGAGAATGCACCTAAAGCAATTATCAGTAAGGCTAGCCAGGCTTTAACTGATTACGGTGTAGCTACCATAGATATCAAAAAGGTTTATCCTCCAGATTACACAATGTACCAAAATGGTATCTCTACCAAGGAACTGGCGGAATACAACAAACTAGCCAAGCACTACAATAGTGAATCTCGCAACAAGATGAAGATTTACAAAAAAGATGTAGAACGCCTAGAATATTTATTTTCTAAAATGTCCAAGAAACAAAAAGCAACAGCAGAACCGTTTCCAGATTTCCCTGTACCACCACCTGCGCCTAGGGCACCAAGAGCAGTAAATGAAAGAGAAGAA
Organism: uncultured Maribacter sp.; assembly: GCA_938038975.1. GTDB lineage: Bacteria > Bacteroidota > Bacteroidia > Flavobacteriales > Flavobacteriaceae > Maribacter. Next base: position 344 of record CALHVP010000250.1, read on the forward strand.
GCATTACATACTATTGAAACCATTATAGAAAACCAAGACCCCTATGATAATGTTCATGCGAACATAATGTCAGAGGAGAATGTTAGAGTCTATCAATACACATCCAAAAGGGAACCAACAGAAAAAATAAACTTAGAGTTATATGCAGAAAAACTTGGTCTTACGGACGCTCAATTCTATTTTGAGGGAGAAAAAATAGGTACTAACAAAGGCTTGAAAATTATAAAAGACGGCAATATTAAAGTGGAAACATTCCCATACAAAAACAAGCAACCAGAGGTGAGCATTTACAAATCAGATAGTAAAGGAACTATTCCACCACCGCCACATTCACCAGCAGCTCCAAAGGTTTTAAAAGGCACCGTTAGTAATATACCACCTCCACCAAGCACAGTTGTGATTAAAGGAACGGCGAGCTCCATACCACAGCCTCCAAAACCAATAACACCATTAGACCATGTTATTGCTATGGCAAAAAAAGATGCCACCTTTCTTTATGAGGGTAAAGAAATAAGCTCAGACAAGGCCATTAACCTTATGAAAGCAAATAAAGACCTAAATATAGATAGTAGAACTGCTAAGGGCAAGAAGCCAGTAGTTAAGATATCTATAGAGCCAATAACACATTAAACAATCCAATTTTTATTTTTAAGAATAATAGCCTCGATTTTCGGGGCTTTTGTGTAACAATATGGTATAAACGGCGTTCTAACAGGTAAGTCATTCATCAATCAAAAAACGAACAATCATGTTACAACGCTTTTTTATTCTCTGCTCGGGAGCAGATTCCGAACTTTTAGAAACCTGTTCTAAAGGAGAACAGAACAAATATGCCGGTATTGGCGCTACCGTATTCTTTACAGCTGTCATGGCTTTTATAGCAAGTAGCTATGCGCTTTACACGGTATTTGACGCTATCTACGCAGCCCTATTTTTTGGAGCTATTTGGGGACTTCTTATTTTTAACTTGGATCGTTTTATAGTCTCGACAATAAAGAAAAGAAATAGTTTTAAAAGTGAACTACTACAGGCAGCTCCGCGAATTATATTGGCTATCATTATTGCCATAGTAATTTCCAAACCTTTAGAAATGAAAATTTTCGAAAAGGAAATCAATCAAGTTTTATTAGAACAGAAAAACGAACTTACATTAGCTAATCAAGAACAACTGGCCTTACAGTATAGTCCCAAAGTGGATGAACTCAACCAAACAATAAGTGTATTAAAAACAGAAATACGTACCAAAGAGGGGGAAACAAATGCGCTTTATGATACCTATATATCTGAAGCAGAAGGTACGGCAGGAACTAAGCTGTTAGGAAAAGGACCAGTATATGAGGAAAAGCGAGAAAAACACGACGCAGCGTTAACGGAACTTCAAAATTTAAAAACAAGCAACGCAGAAAAAATAAGTGCTATAGAACTTCAAATTGCAAATTTAGACAGGGAATATGCTGGCGTGGTAAAAGACTCGCAACCTATCATTGATGGTTTTGATGGACTCATGGCTCGTATTACGGCATTGGACGAATTACCCTGGCTTCCTTCCTTTTTCATTTTCCTATTATTTCTAGCTATTGAAACTTCCCCCATCATAGCCAAACTATTAGCCCCAAAAGGCGAGTATGATATTAAATTAGAAGAATCCGAAAGTATATTGGCTTCTTGGGTTGCTCAAAAAGTGACACAGCGATCGTTAATAGCAAGTACGGATAATGATATTAATCAAAAAATATACGAGGACTTAAAAGGTGAGGCGGAACTATATGGCTACAAAAAGAAAAAAGCAGAAGAACTACTACGTCTACAAGCCGATACGTTTCATGACATACAAGTAAAAGGACTTAAATAAAAAAAGGTCGGCATATATACCGACCTTTTAGATAGATTTGGGGGAACTATCACATATAATTAGATTAAAATTTAAGGTGCTATTGGTGTAAGCGTACTTAGTATAATTTCATTTGAGGTAAAACTGATATCACAGATTTGGTACACCTTTTTAGCGTCACAGGTTTCTAGATATCCTAAATATTTTTTGGTATTTTTTAGCTTGTTTATCATCTTTTTTCGTTTTAGTTACACTCCAAAAGTAGTCTCTTAGTTTGCGGTACTAACTGGGTATTCGATGAAGCCATTCACAAGAATAGATGAATGGCAAATAGGTGTAGATGAACAATGGCAAGTACCATTGTATGGGGGCGATAATCCTAAAAAAACAATAATTTCTAATTAATTACCCCAGATTCTTGTCCAAAGCAAGGATATAAGCTTATTAGCATCTTCTCGAAACTTAGGTGTTTCCTTTACTTTTAGTTCAGGTGTAGTGGTATCCAATTCATAGCTAAACGCAAACTTACTTTCTTTAGGATCTAAACTCATAAGTCCAAATCGCAAATCATTAAAGTAAAGCACGTCTTCTTTCTCCGTAATAGTATACCAACCTTCACTAATTGCAATAAGACGTTCTATTTTATCTGTTTCTAGTAAAGCACCTAAACGTTCATGATTTTTGGGGTAGCTTTCAAAATGAATCTCTTGGGTATCAAAAAAAGAATAATTCCCTATAAGGTAAGCATCATCTGTATCAATATTAGCTGTCCACAAAATGGTATTAAAAGGAGATGGCCTAACTGATATATCGTTATAAACAATATGCTGACTCTTAAGACTATTGGTAAAAGCTTTATACGATATACCTTTCAGCACCAAAGTGAGCACTAAATAAGAGCTGCTAATTATCAAACCTAGGCGATTATAACGTTTGCGTTTTAATGCTGTTCTTTTCTGAAATAAAACCAAAACCACTAAAAACAAAAATGGTAGGGTATAAAAAGGGTCTATTACAAAAATACTTTGAAAGGCTAATTTGGTTTCTGAGGGCCAAAATAGTTGCGTACCCCAAGTAGTAAAAGCATCTAGAATAGGATGCGTGAATAATCCCCAAAAGAAGAGCCATGACCAATCTTTCCAAGTGGCTTCTGCCTTTCTATGTAATTTCCAAACCAACCAACCAAACAATGGTGCGAAAAGAACAGAAAAAAGAATAGAATGACTAAAACCTCTATGCCATTCCGTTGCGGTAACCGTATCTACGAAAAAGCGAGCAATAACATCTAAATCTGGTATAGTTCCCGCAATGGCGCCATACAGCAAAGCTTTATTACCAACTTTCTTTCCTAAAACAGCTTCACCAACTGCCGCGCCTAAAACAATCTGTGTTAATGAATCCATTTTTAAAGTTCAAATTCAAATGTCAAGTTCAAGTTCAAGTTCAAGTTCAACACTCTGCTGTCTCCTAAGAAACAATTCCCATTTTTTTCAATAGGAAAGAAGCGTTCATATTTTGACAAATACCATCTTTAAACGTGTAATCAAAATGCAATTCGTTGTTTATAATTTCTGCATCAAAATAATGATTCTTTACTTCAGGTAATTCCTTGGCGACCTCACATAGACTTAAATCATGTGTTGCTATAATTCCAGTGGCGTTGGAAGCCACAAGGCGTTCCACAAATTTTCGTGAACCTTCCGCCTTGTCTGTACTATTAGTTCCCTTTAAAATCTCGTCCAAAACAATAAAATAACGATCATGTTGAATTTCATCAACAATAAATTTTAATCGCTTTAGCTCAGAAAAGAAATACGACTCGTCATCTGTTAGGGAATCTGTAGTTCGCATACTGGTTATTAGCTTTACTGGCACATAAGTTGCCGTTGTAGCACATACTGGCAAGCCAACATTTGCCATAACAACCTGTAAGGATACCGTACGTAGAAAAGTACTTTTACCAGCCATATTAGCGCCAGTAATTATAAAGAACTCCTCGTTTTTAATTTCAAAATCATTTAAAACACTTTTTTCTGGGTTCAATAAAGGATGCCCTGCGTTCTCAGATTTTAGCGCTGTCCCTTTATCTGCAATTACTGGGAAATTATAAGTAGGATGGTTAAAGACAAAATTCCCCAAACTGTTTTGTGCATCAAAATAGGCAATCACTTTAAACCACTCGGCTACAGAGGAACCATTAGTAGTAATCCAGTTTTCAATCTTAAGACAGGTGGAGAGACCACTTAGAAAAAAACCATTTCCAAAAATGAGAAAAATCAAATTATTGTTCTGATCTAATCTTGATAATAACTTGGAGAAATCTTGGAGTACCAATGAGGTTTTTCTTCCTTGACTTAGTATTTGTTCTTTCTTAGCTTTTAAAATTTCAGAAGTAAATTCTTTTTCTTCGATTAAAGTCAATAACTGATTATACTGTTGAAATGTAGATTGAATCTTTCCTGTAGCCGTTCCCAAATTCATAATCTTTTTTGAAAACACTCCCGTTAGTATAATGCCAAATAATAACCAGTATAACAAGACTGACTCCAATACAAAATCCAAAAAGTAGAAAACTACCAGAAGTACAGAAATGGCAGAAAACGCCATAGGTACAAACTTCATCATTTTTGGCACGAAAGGCATATATGTTTTTAACCATGAAACAATGGTATGTGTACTTGTTTCTGTCTTTGCTAAAGCTGCAGTAGCAGAAAAATCTTGCCTCCATGAGGGCATTTGAGCTAGCTCTGCAATACTTTCTTGTTTATTAGGTATGTTATCAATAGTATTCTCTGTAAGCACAGCAGCTAACGTATCACTTCCTTGGGACAAAGCTGTTCTATTTATATATTGATAAAAAGAGCCTTTACCAAAAAGGTCTATATCCTGACTATAGAAATGTAATGGATCCTTATAATTTTCACCGTCAGGCAACTCATGAAAATCTCTTTTTAAGACCTGTAGTTCTATTTTATTGATCTTAATAAGTTCCTTTAACTTATCTCTTTTGTTTTGAAGACTACTATGCCTAGAAACCATAAACAGAAAAAGGGCAATGGCAATTAAAACAATGGCAACAACTAGTTTCGTGTTGCCATATAAAAAATAAACCCCAAAACAGGCTGCTAAAAACACAAACAAACGCGTCATACTCGATGCAAATAGTTGTTTTTTTAGCTTTGAAAGCTCTGTTGTAAATTTTTGTATTTCAGTATTATAAAAAGAAGGGGCATCCTGCATTATAGCGGTAAAATTTTGCAATTAAAACACAAAGATATGGATAAGGTACTTAAGAAAGTGCGTCCAATTCTGCCTTCAATTTTTTAGTGAATTTTGACACTACTAAATCATAGGAATGATCTATTAATTCTTTCGTAAGTTTAGGATTTAATCGATCTATATAGATAGTATTCCAATGAATTTTACTCATGTGCCAGCCTTCTATAATTTCATCATGGTCTTCTCTAAGTTGAACAGCTCTTTCTGGATCGCATTTTAGATTAATTTGTGTAGGCAATCGTTCTAACCCGCACAAAGCAAACATCTTACCCATGACCTTAAAGACCAACGTAACGGTATCAAAAGGAAACTCCTCGGTTATCCCTTTTTTAGTTAAACAATAGTCTCTAAATTCCTCCACATTCATAAGCCTTTAATTTAATAGCTATCAACATCTTCAAATCTTCAATATTTTTCCAAACATATCTAATTTTTGAAAAGCTTGCATCGCCTATATCATTTGCCTGTACTGTTTCTGCCCGCTCTCCGTTTAAATTTTCATAGAAACGAATAGCACTATGATTATTTTCTAGGACCCATAAGTAAAATTTGTGATTACTTCTAACGGTCATTTCAGTAATTAAAAAATGAATCAATTTAGTTCCCAAACCTTTTCCAGACCCTTTTTTACTTACATGAAGATTATCCAAATAAGTACCATATTCCTTATTTTCATTGAAATATGCACAACAAAAACCAACTAATTCCATATTTTCTTCTGCCAAAATAATGTACTGATCATTAGAAGTACTTTTAAGACGTTCTTCCCAAACTGATAAGCGATCTGCATGTACCCTATTTTCTAAAAAATCTTTACTAAATGAACCGCTATAATTTTGCTGCCAACTACGCGCATGTAGCTGGGCAATTTTTTGCGTATCACTTTTATTTGCAATCCTAAAAATCACGATTTTTTTCTAAATTCCTTGAGAATCATAAACGATAACCTTTGTCCATAAGCCACTTGATTCTTCTACAAACTTTTTATGTGGTGCTTCAACTTGGTATTCTTGTTGCGCCTCTGCAGATTCAAATGTGACTATAAGTGAGTATGTAAAAGAACCATCAACTACATCTCTACTAGCTCTAGGTGGTTTTCCAATAAATTGTGTTTTGGCAAATGCAGAATTATCCAAAAAAGTTCTGAGCGATGTTTCAAACGCTTCTCTATCTGCAGGACTATCAGGGTTTTTTAACCAAAAGTATACCGTGTGTGCAAAATTGGAGTCAAATTCAGTCATTGTTTCACTTGTTTGGCCAACGGCCGTTCCTATGGTTATTAAAAATACTAAAGTAATAAGAGTTCTCATGTAATATGCTGTGAGTTAATGAATTGTAATTCGTTTTTATTTTTCTAAAAATTTCTTTTGCTTTTCTGTAATCTCTAGCGCTGTATAATCTAGCTTCCATCCAATGGTTTCCACAATTTTCTCTATCAACAACACTGTATGTAGGGCTTCATTACGAGCTGTATCCATGAGTCCGCTTTCTGGAATTTTCTCTAGAATATGTTTTTTAGCTTCTTGGTTTAGCGTGGTAAGGTCATCTGGAGTAAACGTATTAAACATACCATTTTTAATATCATAAAAATCCAATTCTGGTTGTATGGATAATACTTCAGGCTCAGGAAAACTGGTTAAAACAATTTTCTTTTTACCATCATCGGCATGCATCAATATCTTCTTTAAATCGTAGCCAATTTGGGCCTTTGCTTTTATAACTATAAGTGCCTTTTTCTTACTGGACACTAAGCTTAAAAAACGCTCTCTCGTATTTTCATATTTATAAATCTCTGCAAAATCACCTTCTACGGATATCAACTTACAGACACTTTTAATTTTTTCTAAGAGCACGGTAGATTGATGACTGGTTAATTCCTTGTTCTTTTTTTTCTTAAAAAAAGTAAACAACCAGTACATACTAATGGCTCCTAAAATAAGCCCAAGAAACAATTCGAAAATACTATCCATCTAGTAAAGTTACTAAGAAAGTGAAAATTAGTCTTTTATTTTATAAAGTACGGGCCTACTGGGACTAGCATCATTCTCAAAAGGTGCTACTTGTAAATTTAAAAAGTAGGTTCCGTCTAGTATTGTATTAGCAACATATATAAACTCACTTATCGTAGCTTTTGAACGAATAGCACCATTAAAATTCCAAAATGCCTTATGGGCCAAAAGTGCCCCATCATCCTTTTCCTTATCGACTGAAGGTAAGTCTATTAGTAAATGTTCTACCCCTATTTCTACTAAAAAGGCAGCGGCTTCTTCCAACAAATAAGGTGGATTGGTATGCGCATACTGTCTTGATATTTTTGATGCTGTATTTGGTAACGTACGAATAACTAGCGCCTCCATTTGGCGTTCGCCAATTGCGTTTTGAAGCTGTTTTTTAGTAATTACAAAATCGGCTCCCATCTTCCCTGGGACAATGGTAATTAACTCAGCTAGGAAGAAAAAACGATTTAGGCTCTGGTTTACCGAAGCAAAATCATGTGTAATATGGCCAACGCACTCTGTATGTGTGCCATGTGCATGTGGATTAAACCAGATGTCATTAAAATTAGTACTAGCCCCTTTCGATACACTACCAACAAAATCACCTTCTTGATGCGGTGCAATATGCGGATGTTCCACATACCAAGCATTTACATTTGTGGCATTACCTCTTAAGGGCATTGAAATATCCAAAGGTTTAGAAAGATCTATCTGGTATTCCTTTTTTATAAATGTAACAGTAGCTTTCATAGTACTAAGTCTCGTTCAAATTTACTTTAATTTAATCATGAAGAGGTCAGCTGCAATACCATCTGCCAAAAACTTACCTTTTTTTGTGGCAATTAGGATGTCGCCATCCAAATACAATAGATGTTCTTGAATAAATTTTTCTGCCTGTAACAGGAGATACTCTTTGTACTGCTCTCCAAATTCAGAATTCACCCTACTTAGCGATACACCCCAAATAGTTCGCAATCCAGTCATTACGTATTCGTTGTACTGATCCGTTTTGGTAAGCACTTCTGTTTCCATAGGAACAATACCATTTTCGATAGATGCAATGTACTTTGGATTGTTATTAATATTCCATCCTCGTTGGTTACCATCAAACGAATGTGCCGATGGGCCTATTCCTATATATTTTTTCTGTTGCCAATAGGCAGAATTATTTTTAGAAAAATAACCTGGTTTCCCAAAATTAGAAATCTCATAACAAGCATATCCGGCAGCAGTAAGCGTATCATTTAAAATATTAAAATGCGCCTGAGCCTCTTCATCTTCAACGGGTTTCACTAGCCCTTTTTTCACAAAAGCGGCAAGTGCTGTTTTAGGTTCTACAGTTAAAGCATAACTAGAAATATGGGGGATATTAAAGGATAAGGCTTTATCTATATTGGCTTTCCAACGCTCTTGACTCATATTTGGCATTCCATAAATAAGATCTATAGAAATATTAGTAAACTGGCTAGTTGCTAGAGACAGTGATTCCATAGCCTCAGTTGCAGAATGTGCTCGATTCATTAGTTTTAAATCTTCATCAAAAAAAGACTGTATACCAATACTTAATCTATTTATGGGGCTATTTGCAAGCTGGCTAATTTTCTCAGATGTTAAATCGTCTGGATTAGCCTCTAAAGTAATTTCAGGGTTTGCAGTTACTTGATAGTTCTTGTAAACTGCTGCTATTAATTGTTCTAATTCTACAGTATTTAAAACTGATGGCGTTCCACCTCCAAAATAAATAGTTTCTACTAACGTATCCTTAAATTCTTGTTTACGGAATTCTAGTTCCTTGCATAAAGCAGCTATCATAGCATCCTTCTTTCCCATGGTCGTTGAGAAATGAAAATCACAATAGTGACACGCTTGTTTACAAAAAGGAATGTGGATGTAGATTCCGGACATTATTCAGTATTCAGTTGCAGTGGGCAGTTATTCTTCTTTGACCCCAAATTTAATTGGGTTATTAATCATGTAATTTATTAGCTTCCCTACTTCTTCACTCTCCTTAATCAATTCGTTAAAAGTCTCCACTTCTATATATTCACATTCCTTAGCAAACTCCAACCAGGTTTGTGTTTCAGCATTTTCGGCATCGCTATCTGTAAGCTTACTAATAAAATGTTTAGGATATTTTCTCTTTCTATATGATTCAGAAATATTTGCACTAACACTACGAGAAGACCTCCGAATCTGGTCGATTAAGGAGTATTTTTCTTCTCTTGGAAACGATTTAGATAAGTCAAATATCTTCATTGCAAGCCTAAAGAATTTTTTATAAGCCAATAAATCATGAAAACTCATATAATAAAATTTAACAACTGTAAACTGCTACTGCTACTGCTACTGCTACTGCTACTGCTACTGAAAAATGCGAACTATTTTACTTTACCGGGATTATTTTTGATATAGGAACCCCATCCAGTGTAACTTTTCCCCACTTCAATACGCCCTTCGTTGTAAAAGTGACAAACAGCAGCGGCAAGACCGTC
>CALHVP010000251.1 GCA_938038975.1 uncultured Maribacter sp.
TATGGGTAGTCAGGAAAAGATTAATAAAGCCATAGGTAAACAACCCATAAAAACCTTTAAAGGGAAAACAGATTTCCTATTGGTATATGAATCCCAACAAGTCATAGAAACAATTTCCCCAAACTTTCACCTGCTAGATCAATTAGACTGTAGAGGCGTTATTGTAACTGCACCTGGAATAGCAGTAGATTTTGTATCTCGCTTTTTTGCGCCACAGTGTGGCATTCCAGAAGACCCTGTTACCGGTTCTGCACATACGACGCTTACACCCTATTGGTCGGCTCAACTAGGTAAAACGCAGCTAACAGCCAAACAACTATCAGAACGAGGTGGAAACCTAAGTTGCGAACATCTAGGAGACCGGGTAAAAATATCTGGTAAAGCAGTTTGCTATTTAGTTGGGGAGATAAAAATATAGCCAAAGTCATATTAAATCTACTTTGGCTATTTGTGTTCCAAGTAACTACTCCTCTATAGACTTCAAGTTATCGTCAGAATTACGATCTATGAGTTTGTTATAGGGGTCAATTCCTGCTTTTAATGGCTTTTCATCCGTTATTATAGTAAATGTATTATCTCCAGCGGAAAGCCACTTTAATTCAAAGTAAAAAGGATTCTTAACAGTTATGCCATCATCATTGGTTTCATCTTCTCCAAAAAGACCAACATCTACCAAATTCATTTTCTCATCAACTTCCTTTTCCTTTCCTTTGTCATCATAGTAAATCTTCTTAGAATTCACAGTAAAAGTCGTTTCCCATTTCCCATTATCCAAGGCTACGGTTTTAGCCTCCATTACTCTGTTTTCGTAAAGAACGATTTCCTTAAAACCGTCATTTACTTTGTATTTTAAGGAATCAGGTGTAACTGCATACAATGCGCTATATAAATCTTCTGAACTCGCATAACGACCTTTTTCAAAATACTTAAACTCATTCATAAAATTCTTAAGCCCTGTATTTACAACGTCTTCACCCATTACATCCTGTAAATCATACATCACCATGGACCCTTTTTCATACCAAATATACTGACCGGTCTCAACATCCATCAAGGAACGCTCTGGCTTAAAACTAAACTGTCTTCTAGAAAGGTAAGTGTCTAAAGAATTCTTTAAAAAATCTTTAATTCCATTCTCGCCATACTCCTGTTTCATAGTCATAAGTGAAACATATTCAGCAAGTGTCTCTGAAATGATATTAGCGCCAGACGTCTTACTTGGCGTTACAATATGTCCCCACCATTGATGCGCCACCTCATGTGAAGTTACCCGAAAAGCATAGTTATAGTCCTCAGCCTTAGTAAAGTCTGCCACAAATCCAAAATTTTCTGAATATGGAATTGTGGTTGCAAAGGATTGTGCAAAATTAGAATGTGCAGGAAACTCTATAACACGAATAACGGAATATGGATATTCTAAATAATTTTTGGAATTATAATCCAACGATATTTTGATTCCTTTAATAAAATAAGCAAGGTTCTCTTTATGCTTTGGTGAATGATAGATTTCAATATTCACTTTCTTACCGCTTGGTGCTATCCATTCATCTGTTTCTACATCATAAGCTGCAGATACAAAATTGAAAAAGTAATCTGATTTTTCTTCTAATTTATAATTAAAATAACTTCGGTCGCCTTCATCCCATTTCTTAGTTAATACACCTGGAGCAATAGCTATTTGACCTTTGACTGTACTCACTGTAGCTTCAAAATTCATATAGTTGGCGTCCTCATTGAAAAGATTTTTCTTTAGCGCCATGGTATCCGTCCTTGGTGGATATAGAAAATCTAATTCCTCTAAATCATACTTTTTCCGAACCCCGTTATCTGTTAAAGACCGGTCATAATGAAATGATGGGAATATTGCATCTCTAAAGAATGTACCATTATCCAAAATAGCAGTTTCTGTGCTCATAGTAAACCCATGAGTGCGCACCTTGGTTTCTATAACTAAGTCTGCAGTATCCTTAGGTTGTAATGTTTCTGGTAGTTTATAAATAAACAAACGGTATAAAGTATCACTAAGAAAGGGCTTGATTTCACTTCCATTGTATACCACTTTTGTTATTTTACTATCAGAGATAGGGAATTTAACTTCCATTAGCAACGTATCAATAGGCTCCTCTGAAGGATTCACCACCTTAAAAATTCCTTGAGCATCTACTTTTCGCTCTTTTGGATAGATATCAATATTTGCTTTTAAATCTATTACTTGAATATGCGGCTTATCAATATACTTCCCGTATGCCTTTTCTGAATCAGCATTCAACTTTTGGCTGTAATCCCCATCCTCTAAAGAATTCAACACCTTCAAGTTATAATAACTATAAGCACCTACAGAAACAAAAGCGAAGACAAAAAACAGGGTGTAGGCTATGGTCTTTCCATTCAACCGTTGTTTCGCCAATTTCAAACGCTCCTTTGCAGAGGAAAAGAAACCTCTATTCCAAAATATTTTACCAATAGCTGCTAGAATACAGGTAAACAAAATCCAATACAAATTCAACCAAAATTCTCCATAGAGGTAATGACCAAATCCATTTAAATCACTTAGAAAACTACCTGGAACTCCACCAAAAACAACTAACGGATTACTTGTTTTAAAAGCCAGAGTCATCAATAACGGTACACCAATATAAATAGCAACAACAAAAAAATGACCCAAAAACTTATTATTTACTAGCACATGAATAAAGAAGGCAAGTAGTAAAGTGGTTAAATAACTCGGGAATATTTTAGTGAAATTATACGTAAAGTACATTCCTAGCTCATAATTAAAATAACCGTTAAACGTCTGGTATAAAATACCTACCAGTATGCTTAACAAAGTTAAAACAACAGCCACTCCTACCAGTGCTGCTATCTTTGAGAGATACAAGGTGCTATTGCTTACAGGTAAGGCATCATAGAACTCAAAAGTTTTATTTTTACGAGTTCTATGAACCGCTTCTCCTGCATATATAATTAAAATTATTACAGAGAAAAGGGAAATTCCTCCTGCGATTTGAACTACCATGAACCTAGTCAATGGTAATGAAGGTGTTCCATAAAGTTGATTGGACTGATAGGCTACAAAACCTGCAATCAATATTCCTATGATTATAAGTACCAGAAATACTGATTCCTTAACAATAGATAGAAACTCTATTTTACTTAGAGACCATAAATTCTCGCGTTGAGCTTTCTTAGAGAATGACTGATTTATACTAGTTAAGCCACTAGGCTCAAAAACAGTAGCATCTTCTTTTGTAGATGTCTTCTTTTTAGATGCTAAAAATCCTTTATATGAAAACTTAAACAAAGTTAAAACGAATATAGCTATACCTATACCCAACCATAACAATCTGTTTATTAGAAACTTTCCTGTAAGGGATAACTGCATACTATTCAATTCGCTTATACTTGAGTATTTTGTCAAGTATCCATGTGCGCTTTCGCCAAACGGATCCACATAGATACTTAGCCACTCTGTATCTAGTTTAGCAACCAACTGACCAGATATTATAGTAGCTAGAAGAATAACAATTCCACCTAAGTATAAGATAGGCATGCGCTTAAAAAAGCTCATTAAGCTAAAAAACAGACTTCCAATAAAAAATGCATTGAAGGTGAGTAGATATACAAAAGGTAAAAAGTAAGACCAGAAATTAAAATCTGTATAGGTCCCATAATCTGGTCTATCTAAAAACCCACCTAATTGGTAGCCTATAATAGCACCTAAGACAGCACCAATATTCATAATGGTTACTAAGGTGAAACTACCCCAAAAACGCCCAAGTATATAACTCTTTTCAGATACCGGATATGTAAAATAAGTCTGTGCTGTTCCATGCTCTTGGTCCCTAAAAACGGGAACTCCCATGACAGCAGCATAGAAAAACAAGGATAAAACACTCATTCCTCCTAAAACTCCTACAATAGCATTTGGACTATTTGTAAACTGAGCTGTAATAGACTTATCAAAAACCGCTAATAATAACGGAATAAGGAACATTAACAAAATATAAATGTAGGTCGCGGGTCTGCGCAACCTGTACTTTAATTCAAACAGAAATAATTCTTTCATAATTATACAGTTTGAGGTTGATTAATACTATAGAAATAAAAATCTTCTAAATCATTATTCACAGGCTCAAAACCTTCTCCTGGATGGCTATCACTGTAAACATTTACATTAAAATTACCACTTCTTAAGTAGGTAGACAGTACCGCGTATTCCGATTGGTATTTTTCCGTATCTTCCTTACTTATATTTTTTCGGTAGACTTTACCATTCAATGTGTTAGATAGCTCTTGTGGATGTCCTTGTACAACTATTTTACCTTCATTAAAAACAGCCATATTGGTGCATAAATTCACCACATCATCTACAATATGAGTAGACAAAATAACTGCTGCATCCTCTCCTAGCTCACTTAGCAAATTATGAAATCTGTTACGCTCTAAGGGATCCAAACCAGCAGTTGGTTCATCTACAATAATCAATTTTGGATTTCCTATTAACGCTTGCGCTATTCCAAAGCGCTGTCTCATACCTCCAGAGTAATCTCCTAAATTTCGCTTTCTAAATTTGTAGAGATTTACCTTGTTTAATAAATCTGAAACATAGGAAGCACGATCACTTTTACTTTGAATGCCTTTTATTTTTGCAATATGGTTAAGCATCATTTCAGCAGAAACCTTAGGGTATACTCCAAAATCTTGTGGTAAATATCCTAGCACCTTTCGTAGTTCGTCAGGAGCATCAAAAACATCGATACCATCAAAAACAATGCTTCCACTATCTGCATTCTGCAAGGTGGCAATTGTTCGCATTAACGTGGATTTTCCGGCACCGTTTGGACCTAGAAGTCCGAACATCCCTTTACCTATCTCAAGATTCACGTTATTCAAAGCCTGCGTACCATTGGGGTACGTCTTATTTAGTTCTGTAATAGAAAGCATATGTTTAGTCTTAGTTGGTTTATTATTTAATCAATAGGTAGGTAGAATATCGAATTTGTTACAAGTAAAATGATTCTTTTATCCAAAATAAAATGAACTTTCATAATATAATAGGAGATATTTTAGAAATTACATATCACCCAAGGTCAGAGATTTACTCATCGAGTATAATCCAATAAAAGCAATACTATTGCTTAACCCCTACCAATTCCAAAGTAACTTTATACAAATTCTCACCTAACATTTTAGCCTTTAGCCAAGCATAAAAACTCAGTACAAAAATATCTTCCTGTTCCCTACCCAACCACTCAAATGATTTTTCTACATTTTTTTGAAATTGAGCCGAAGTAACCTCCTTGGGATTTTCATAGTACCGTTCCACAAAACCTGCAAAAACCAACACTCGTTTTTCACCAAAATCTTTTAGTTTTTTCGAAAACTGCCTTTTAAATCTCTGCACTTTCAGCAACACCATATCTAGCTTATCCAACTCTATCAGCACTAAGATTTCAATCATATTCTTTTTCAATACCCACATCCAACCCATTTTTTTAGTATACCAGTCGTCACTATGCTGAAATTTCCTCAATGTAGCAGAGGCCTCGGAGAAATCACTTTGATGAAAAAGACACACCACCAATAACAAAGAAATATCCAAGGAATTTCCTTTGTAGCCATGCAACTGACTAAAGGCTAAGGCTGCCTTTCCTGTATAATAGCTGTTCAATGCTTGTAAAATGGTTAGCTTTTCTAAAAACCGATTAGTATACTTTTTGTTTTCCTCCAGCATTTGTACTTGCATAGCGGTTGTAAACCTGCTAGATTCCTCGAATTGTTTATTTCTAAAAGCAGTGATAGCCATAAGATTCAACATCATAATATGATAGTAGCGATGCTTACTGGATAGGTCTGATTTTTTATTTAGGACTTGGTATATTTCCATCATAAAGGGTGAAACCGATTTAAAATTACCCTGTAGCTTAGCTGTAACAGTCGTAATTTCCATTAACTGATAAAGAGATTTGTACGTTAACGATTCATCTATTTTAATATCGAATTTTGAAAAGGCTTTTAAAATTACCATTTTGGAGGCCGCATCTCCATTTCTAAGTTCGCCTTTAATAACTGCATAAGCTTGATTAAGTTGAAATTCCTGACGAAAGCGTTTCAAATTATTCTCAGCACTGATAATTACATCATCCAAAATAAGCGTTCTATTTAGATGGGTATACTGCAGCTTAGTATGATAGATTTCGTTTAGGATGGAGTACATGTCAGATTGTTCAGCAACTTTTTCTGCCTTTGCTAATGTTTTAAAAGCAATTTTAGATTGTTTTTGCTCAAAAAATATACGGCTAGCCAATAACAATTTCAATACGTCGAAATCTTCAGATGTTTCAGCATTAAAACTCCTGTTAGCAATAAAATCTATAAGACTATCCTGCAACCGCTTGGAAACAGCATGATAAGCATTTTTCGATGGCTTCCCGTAAAGTTCAATATCTAAATCAATTATTTTTCCAGAAGCTATTAGTTGAAATAACTCTATGTTTTT
>CALHVP010000252.1 GCA_938038975.1 uncultured Maribacter sp.
CTTTACTTTAGATGCTTGTGCTACAACTACTTTTGTTAGTTATGAAAAACTGGCTGATCCTGTTTCTGATTTTTCCTTCGAATTATTTTTTGAAGGCAAAATTAAGCCTGATTTTAAGCCAAAAATAGAAACTTTCCTTACTCGAGTAGAAAGCTACTTACCTTTTCTGAAGGATTACCATTTTAAAATAGAAACATCCAATTCATTTCCTCATAGTAGTGGTATTGCATCTTCTGCTAGCGGCATGTCTGCTTTGGCGTTGTGTTTAGTGGAGTTGGAAAGAGAATTGAATCCTAGTATGACACCCACTTTCTTTACGCGTAAAGCTTCATTTTTAGCGCGCTTAGGGTCTGGAAGTGCTTGTAGGAGTTTAGAAGGTGACTTGGTGCAATGGGGAGCGCATGAAGATAATGAGTCAAGTTCAGATTTATATGGTGTAAAATATCCTCATACAGTTCATAGTGTGTTCAAAAAATTTCATGATACTATTTTACTTGTAGATAAAGGGGAGAAGCAAGTTAGTAGTACAGTGGGTCATGATTTAATGCATCAACACCCATTTGCAATACAAAGGTTTGAGCAAGCTCACGATAATCTTTCAAAACTTACAGCAATTTTAAAAGGAGGCAATTTAAGTGAGTTCATTAAAATAGTGGAGAGCGAAGCACTTACACTCCATGCGATGATGATGACGAGTCATCCTTATTTTATATTAATGAAACCTAATACTTTAGAAATTATCAATCGTATATGGGCTTTCAGGGAACGTTCTAAAACACATGTTTGTTTTACGTTAGATGCTGGCGCAAATGTTCATGTGCTTTATCCAGAAAACGAGAAGGAAGAAGTGATTCAATTTATTCAGAATGAGTTAGTTGCTTTCTGTCAAAACCAACAGTATATTTGTGACCGAATTGGCTTTGGAGCTAAATTATTAATGAAGAATTAGTAATTAAACTTAAAAATGGACGTTTAAAAGCCACAACACTGCTAATAAAGCACTCTTTTTGTGTAAAAAAGTACGAACTTTATTAAACAGTTTTTATCTTTAAATTTATTACTGGCAAAGCCCAGCCCAATTTGTGACAATGAAAGGACCTTTATTTTATTCTAAAATATTATTATTTGGAGAGTATGGTATCATCAAGGATTCCAAAGGACTCTCAATTCCTTATAATTATTACAATGGTGCTTTAAAGTGCGATGAAAATACTTCTGAGGTAGCAAAGAAATCAAACCAGAGCTTAGTTTCTTTTGCTGCTTATCTAGAGAAATTATCAAATGACCAACCTCAATTGGTTACGTTTGACACTGATAGGCTTAACGAAGATGTTGCTAATGGTATGTACTTTGATAGTTCTATCCCACAAGGTTATGGGGTAGGAAGTAGTGGGGCTTTGGTTGCTGCTATTTATGATAAGTATGCTAACGACAAAATAACCGTCCTTGAAAATTTAACAAGAGAAAAGTTATTGTCACTTAAGACTGTTTTTGGAAAAATGGAATCTTTTTTCCACGGAAAATCTTCTGGTCTTGATCCTCTCAATAGTTATTTAAGTTTACCCATTCTAATCAATTCTCAGACTAATATAGAATCTGCAAACATTCCATCGCAAAACACACAAGGAAATGGTGCTGTGTTTTTGTTAGATAGCGGTTCTACTGGTGAGACTGCACCTATGGTTCAGTTGTTTATGGAGAAAATGAAGAATGAAGGTTTTAGAAATATGTTAAAGAACCAATTCATAAAGCATACAGACGCGTGTGTTGAAGATTTTGTGAATGGAAATGTAAAATCACTTTTTGGAAATCTAAAGCAACTGTCTAATGTGGTGTTGGATAACTTTAAACCCATGATTCCTGTTAAGTTTCATGAACTTTGGAAACAAGGAATAGACAGTAACGATTATTACTTAAAACTTTGCGGTTCTGGCGGTGGCGGTTATATTCTTGGTTTTACGGAGGATATAGACAAAGCTAAAACAGCACTCAAGGATTATCAATTAGAAGTAGTCTACAACTTCTAACTATACAAAAATTTCATGCTCAATAGAAAGAACAAACTCTTACTGTTAAAGGTGTTGAGTCTGTTTTCTGTAGTACGTGGATACAATATTCTAGTTATTGCACTTGCTCAGTATTTGGCTTCAATTTATATTTTGGCTCCTTCTTTACCTGTACGTAATGTCGTGTTAGATGTAAATCTATTTCTTCTTGTATTGGTTTCTACTCTAGTAATTGCAAGCGGTTATATTATTAATAACTTTTATGATGCAGAAAAGGATTTAATAAATAAACCCACTAAGAGTATGTTAGATCGTTTGGTGAGTCAACGATTTAAGTTAAGCGCTTATTTTATTTTAAACTTTATAGCAGTCTTCTCAGCTAGTTATGTATCGTTTAGAGCAGTGGTATTTTTCTCTGCTTATATCTTCGGAATATGGTTTTACTCTCACAAGCTAAAAAAAATACCATTTTTGGGTAATTTTGTTTCCTCTACCTTGGCTATTACTCCATTTTTTGTCGTCTTTGTTTATTATAGAAATTTTGAAACAGTAATATTCGTGCATGCACTATTTCTTTTCCTATTAATATTAGCAAGGGAAATGATAAAGGATTTAGAGAACATTCCAGGTGATGTAGCCCAAAATTATAGAACGATACCTATAATTTATGGCCCCTTAGTTTCTAAAATAGGGATTGGGATTTTAATTTTATTAACTTTAATACCTTCACTATTACTCATTTTTACTTTTGAAATTGGGTACATGGATTATTATTTTGCTTTTTGTGTGTTACTACTTTTAGCTTTTCTAGCACTATTATTAAAAGCGACTACAAAAAGGCAATACGTTTGGCTTCATAATATCTTAAAGTTAATAATTGTTTCTGGTGTTTTCGGTATTCTTTTAATAGATGTAGACCTTGTTTTAAATCGTATTTTATAATGGAAAATATTCTTAAAGTAGCTTTAGCTCAGATTTCTCCTGTTTGGTTAGACAAGAATGCTACCTTATTAAAAATAGAGGCTACAATTTCGGAAGCTGCGGCTCAGAATGCAGAATTAGTTGTGTTTGGGGAAGCGCTGCTACCAGGTTATCCATTTTGGTTGGCTCTAACCAATGGAGCAAAATGGGATTTAAAGATTAATAAAGAATTACATGCACATTACGTGCGTAACTCAATTCAAATAGAAGCAGGGGAATTAGCAAATGTTTGCGCATTAGCAAGGGAATATAAAATCGCCATATATCTTGGACTTATGGAACGTGCTAAAGATAGGGGAGGTCACAGCATTTATGCATCTTTACTATATATAAATCAGGAAGGTGAAATTAAAAGTATTCACCGAAAATTACAGCCAACCTACGATGAACGATTGACTTGGGCTCCCGGAGACGGTCATGGATTACAAGTACATTCATTAAAACAATTTACTGTTGGTGGACTCAATTGTTGGGAGAATTGGATGCCACTTCCTAGAGCTGCACTTTACGGTCAAGGAGAAAACTTGCATGTGGCGGTTTGGCCTGGTAGCGAACACAATACAAAAGATATAACACGTTTTATCGCGAGAGAATCTAGGAGCTATGTTATATCAGTTTCTTCATTGATGAGAAAGGCCGATTTTCCACAAAATACACCACATTTGGAAAAGCTATTAGAAGAATCGCCAGAAGTCTTAGCTAATGGAGGGTCTTGCATTGCTGGTCCTGATGGTGAATGGATACTTCCTCCTGTGTCAAATAAGGAGGGATTACTTTTTCAAGAGTTAGATTTTAATAGGGTTTATGAGGAACGTCAGAATTTTGACCCAGTAGGCCATTATTCTAGGCCTGATGTGACTCAATTAAGTGTAAATAGGAAACGTCAATCTACTGTTTCCTTTTCTGATGAAGAATAAGTAAAACTTTAATGATATTGACACCTCTATTTATATAGCATCCTATGGTTTAGATGATTTAAAGTAAACAATAACTATTTGATATGAATCGCTTTCCTACCTTTGCAGTAAATTAGTCTAGTATGAGTAGGGAAGATTCCAATAAAGGTAGAAAAGCATCAGGAAGACAGGGTGGTAATTTCAAAAAGAGCAGTTACGCAAGAGGTAATGCTCCTGTAAAGAAAAACACGCCTTCTAAGCAGCCTAAGGACCCTAATTCCATGCGCTTGAATAAGTATGTGGCTAATTCTGGTGTTTGCTCTCGACGGGACGCAGATATTTATATCTCTGCTGGTAATATTACTGTTAATGGTAAGCCCATTACAGAAATGGGTTATAAAGTGAAACTTACAGATGAGGTTAAATTTGACGGTCGTTTATTAAACCCTGTAAAAAAAGAATACGTAGTACTTAATAAGCCTAAGGATTTTAGTACAACTATCAGAGATGAAAAAGGGAAACGACATGTATCTGGATTAATATCTAATGCGTCAAAATCAAAGTTACTTCCTGTTGATAAGCTAGATAAGGAGGATACTGGATTGTTGGTTTTTACGAATGATGGTGACCTTACCAAAACGCTAAATAGTCCTATAAATGGTCTTAGAAAAATTTATCATTTGGTATTGGACAGGGATCTAATTACTGCTGATCTTCAAAAGATAAAAGAAGGTGTAATGGTAGACGAGAAGGTTGTTCGTGTGCAAGATGTAAGTTATATTGATAATTCTCCTAAGCGGGAGGTTGGTATTGAGATTTTTAGTTCTAGAGCTAAAATCTTAGAACGTCTTTTTACTCAATTAGATTACAAAATCGTTAAAGTTGATCGCGTGGTTTATGGTGGTCTTACAAAAAAAGATCTTCCACGAGGACATTGGCGCTTTTTAACTGATCAGGAAATCATCAATTTTAAAATGATTAAATAATTCTTATTTATTTCATTAAGAGTATAGTACTAATCTACTGAATATCCGTCTCCAAAAAGATAGCTAATCATAATACCATGCGTATTCCCTAATGGGGAATCGTTAAACGTTAGATTATAGTTATAAAGAGCTCTAACATTTTTTAAAAGATAAACACCTGCTAACAAGTTTATAGAGGAGTTCGAACGATATCCAGTACCTAGTTCAAATTTATTTTTATAACTAAAAGATATGTTCGTATCTATCTGTATAGGCGCACCACTTTCTTGTTTTAATAAAACGCTTGGCTTAATCATGATTTCCTCGAATCTATTAGAGAAGAATCGGTATCCTAGGTAACCGTATATTGGACTTTGTAAATCAAGGTTTTGATCATTACTAGCCAATGCATCACCTATAATATTTGTTGATGAAAGCCCAACATAGAAATTTGCTAAGTTTAACAAAATACCAACTCCAACTGTAGGAATGGTAGCATCTATATTTGCTGCAAAATTAGGGTCATTCATAATGCCTAGTTCTAGCAGGTTATCCTGATATTGTTGTATACCAGGTGATATGGAAAAGGATAGCGAATTTGGAGTATAGATTTGCCAATAAGGCCTATCGTTCTTTGTGTCAAAGAATATTTTATAGGAATATGTTGCAAATGCACTAGTAGAAGTTGTAACTCCAATTTCATCTCTAATGAAACCTGCTCCAAGCCCTACTTTTCCACGATTAAATGGGCTGTGAATACTTACTGCAAAACTCCTTGGACTTCCTTCCACATCATTAAAAAAGCCAGAGTTACTCAAGGTTACTTCTGTACTTGCCGCAAGACCTGCATAAGCAGAATTAATTAGATACGGATTGTAATTATATTCCGCGAAAGTTGGTGTTTGTTGTGCATTCAAGGTATAATTACCAATTTGCACAAGTAGGTTAAGCGCTATAAAAGCGATAAGGGTTATATTGTGTTTCATGATATTATCGCTTTATGACCAGGTAACCCTGTAGTTTTTTAAGGTTATGTTCCCCAGAAACTTGAATATTGAAGAAGTATGTACCGCTTGGTAATTCATTTGCACCCATTTTGGTTTTTTCATTGGCGGTACCATCAAACGCATTAGATCCATTATTGTAACCTTGTACTTGGAACACCATATCTCCCCATCTATTATAAATAGATACTGTATTATCTGGACTATCTTCAATACCATCAATTACCCAATAATCATTTACATTGTCACCGTTAGGAGAAAATCCGTATTGGGTTAAATCTGGTAATGTTTCTGTAGTAAAACGTTCTTCTGAACAACCTAAAGCACTTCCATCTTCATTGTATGGTAGTACAGTAACAAAAACCGCTGTATTTTCTGTAAAGTCTTGACTAGGGACATACGTTAGAACATCGCCTAAATCGCCAGAGAATATCTCTGAGCCACCAGAGCTTGTACCTATGGTTACGTTATATCCAGTAGCGTTTTCCACCTCATTCCAAGATATTGAAGTAGCAAGTGAAGCATTCATATCATTGGCTCTAGGGCTGCTTAACATGGTGCAAGCTGGAACTGTAATAATATTCTCGGTCATAAAACTTTCTTCAGTACAACCTATAGCGTTCCCATCTTCGTTATAAGGAACAATATTTACGAATAGTATTGTGTTCTCTTCAAAAGATTCATTTGGACTGAAGCTTAGTGAATTACCAACATCTCCTGTAAAGACTTCGGTACCTCCAGAACTGGTTCCAATAGAAAGTCTGTAACCCGTTGCACTATTTGCATTATTCCATGTAATACTAGAACCAATAGGTACATCCAAAGCATCTGCAAGTGGATTACTTAAGGTTGTGCAATCTGGAAGGTTAATAATATTTTCCGTTGAAAAGCTTTCTTCGGTACATCCTGTTGCAGGGCCATCGTTATTATATGGTATTATAGTAACGAAAACTGTGGTGTTGTCAACAAAGTCCGAAGCAGGTTCATAAGTTAATGTGTTACCTACATCTCCTGTAAATATATCTGACAATCCTGGACTAGATCCAATGGAAAGTCTATATCCAGTTGCACCAATTGCAGCGTTCCAAGTAATGTTAGAAGAAACAGGTACATTTTGTTCCCCATTTGCAGGTGCATTCAAAATTGTACAATCGGGAAGGTCTATACTATTTTCTGTAGTAAAGCTTTCCTCTATACATCCTACTGCATCGCCATCTAAATTATAAGGAACAACAGTTACAAAAATAGTAGTGTTCTCGGCAAAGGCTATTGTAGGGTCATAACTTAAAGTATTACCCACGTCACCAGTAAAGAGTTCAGAACCTCCTGATGTAGTACCAATAGTCAACCTATATGCAGTAGCATTCGTAACCGCATTCCAACTAATATTAGAACTTATTAAAACATCTGTTTCGCCGTTTATAGGACTGCTTAATGTTGTACAGCTTGGTAGAACTACATTGTTAATTGTAGTGAAGCTTTCTGATGTACAACCAACAGCATCTCCAAATGAATTATAAGGTGTAACAACAATAAAAATTTCTGTATTTTCAGGTAAATCGTTTGTTAAATCTAAAGTATTCGTAATTCCTACATCTCCAGTGAAGATATCTGAGGCACCTTCGCTAGTTCCTATAGAAACCTTGTAGCCAGTTGTATTTACTGAAACGTTCCAAGTTATATCAGAATCTACTAGTACATCAACTGCGTTGTTTAGAGGAGCGGTTAGAGTGGTACAAGAAGGAGGGTCTGTTAAACTTGAGTCTCCTGTTCTAAAATTTTCTTCCGTACAGCCAGTAGCATCGCCAATATCGTTATATGGCACAATAGTAACATAATGTGTTCGATTTTGCTGAAGAAGGTCTGTAAAAGTATAGGATACATTATTCCCAACGTCTATACTATTAGCTATTTCAATACCACCTTGTGTCGTACCTACCAATACAAGATAGCCAGTTGCACCGTCTACTGCATTCCACGTAATATCTGTGTCAATAGGTACTCCGGTAGTACCATTGTTTGGATTGGCTAAACTTGTACAAGCAGGAGGTACAGGAATAATCTCTGTTTTAAAGCTTTCTTCTGTACAAGTTACAGCATCACCTTGATCATTGTAAGGCGTAATTGTAACAAAAATATCTGTATCCTCAGGTAGGTCCGTAACAAAATCATAAGTGGTTATGTTCCCAACATCTTCATTGTTTAAAATATCGTTACCTCCAGTAGTTGTGCCGACCGTTATTCTATAGCCATCTGCATTCGCAATAGGATTCCAGATTAGATCAGTATCAACCGCTATATCTGTTCCATTATTTTGGGGTTGCGTAAGTGTAGTACATTCAGGTATGGTTGCAGGATCACTAGAAATATTAAAACTTTCTTCTAAACATAGGCCTACTGCATTACCTTCATCATTAAACGGAATTATAGTTACGAAAACAGTATCTCCGGTATTAAAATCTGTCACGAATTCATAAGATAAATCATTTATGATTTCATTGTCTATAATATCATTTCCACCAGAAGTGGTTCCTACGGTTAATCGATAACCTCTAGCAAAAAGCGCAGGTTCCCATGTTAAATTTGTGTTTACAGGAACATCTGTTGCTCCGTTTAAAGGAGACACCAAGAGTATGCATTCTGGAATTGGACAATCCAAGATATCATTAGTAATAGTCCAACCGTAAGTGTCTATTATCGACTGTCGTTCTTCCAATGCATCACAATAAGGTAATCCTTCTGCTCCTAAAGTAATACCGCTGGTTAACGTCTGTTCTGACCAAGCGATAAGCGTATTGTCATAGTTTTCTCTGATAAGACCAGAGTTATCTAAGATATTTTCCATGTCGCTAACCCTACTCACATCCCAATCGCCTAAGTATTGGTTAAGGGCAGATGCATTATTAAAAGTAGAATTCATATTAACGAGTCCTAAATCCCATTGATTCATAGTTTGGTTATAGGAAATAGCGTTTTCAAACATAGCTTCCATAGAACTAACTCCAGACAATCTCCAATTATTTAAACTTTGATTGAAGGTACTAGCGCCGCTAAACATTTCCTCCATGGTAGTAACTGCTCTCACATTCCAAGAATTTATATCTTGGTTGAATGCAGTAGCATCTTTAAACATATTATCCATTGTAGTTACCGAGGCTACGTTCCAAGAATTTACGGGCTGGTCAAATGTAACTGCTCCTTCAAACATACCATGTACTGTAGTTACAAATGAGGTGTTCCAAGCGTCAACTTGTTGATTGAAATTAGCTGCTCCGAAAAACATTTCCATCATGTTAAGAACCTCTCCGGTATCCCAATTTTCAATAGGCTGATTAAATGCTGTTGCATCTTTAAACATCTCTTGCATATTGGTTACAGATGCAACATTCCAATTACTAATTTCACTATTGAATAGTTCAGCTTGTTCAAACATCGATGACATTAGTGTAACCGAGGTGACATCCCAAGAGTTTAAGGGTTGGTTAAATACTAATGCTCGTTGAAACATAGAAGACATATTTGCAACCGCACTTACATCCCAATCATTCAACGGTTGGTTAAAGACTTCTGCAGATTCGAACATGGATGACATGTTTACTACAGAATTCACATCCCAGTTATTAAGAGGTTGATCAAAGGATACTGCTCCTCTAAACATAGAACGCATATCTATTACGTTTGTCACATTCCAAGTATCTAAATTTTGATTAAAGGCACTAGCAGAATTAAACATAGTAGCCATGCTTGTTACCAAACCAACATCCCATTGATTCAATGCTTGATCAAAAACAGTCGCACTATTAAACAT
>CALHVP010000253.1 GCA_938038975.1 uncultured Maribacter sp.
AGAATACCAATCATTGCTTCTGGTGGTGCAGGAAATATGCAACATTTTACCGATACCTTTGTAGAAGGCAAAGCAGATGCTGCATTGGCGGCAAGTGTATTTCATTTTAAGGAAATAAAGATTAAAGATTTAAAAGAAGAGTTACAGGAAAAAGGCATTCCAGTAAGATTATAAAACCCAAGCATGTTTTCGATTGCAGTTGGTACTTTATAAAACCCCAGCAACGAACAACAAACAACGAACAACGATGATAATGAAAGTAGATTTTAATAAAAACTCAGACGGATTAGTACCTGCAATTATTCAAGATGCAAAGACCAAAAGTGTATTAATGTTGGGTTATATGAATGCAGACGCTTTGGAGAAAACTCAAGAATCTGGAAAGGTTACTTTTTATAGTAGGACCAAACAACGTTTGTGGACAAAAGGGGAGGAGAGTGGTAATTTTCTTGAAGTAGTGAACATTAAAAATGACTGTGATCAAGACACATTATTAATTCAAGTTATACCTGTTGGGCCTGTTTGCCATACTGGAAGTGATACCTGTTGGAATGAGAAAAATGAATCTCAATTTGGATTCTTTTCTGAGCTTGAAAATACAATCCAACACCGTCGTAATGCGGCAGATGGTGAGAAATCTTATGTTGCTTCCTTATTCGATAAGGGTATCAATAAAATAGCCCAAAAAGTGGGAGAGGAAGCTGTAGAAACAGTTATAGAGGCTATGGATGATAATGATGAACTTTTCCTTTATGAAAGTGCAGATTTATTGTTTCATTATCTAATATTGCTACAAGCAAAAGGTTTTACGCTAAGTGATATTGAAAATGAATTGATGAAGCGGAAGAAATAGTTGTTAGTTGTTAGTTGTTAGTTGTTAGTTGTTAGTTGTTAGTGAAAGTAAAAAAAATGTATTTAACAACTGTAGCTAGCATGTGTAATTGACTTATGGTTTGTGTAAGCTTATTTTAATCCAGTGGCTTGCATTTCTTTTGGAAAGAGTATATTTTATTTCTCAGCTTTTTTCATTCTAATTTTATACGCATCTAAAGAACCCGAAATATTTAAATTAAGATATTTTACTTTCTTTTTAGGGTCTACTTCAATAATTTCTTCTGAAATACTGTCGTTTTTTTTAACCCCAAACAACTTGTTTCTTGCAGCCTGTTTTACCAACTTCCAAGGTATTCTCAAGAAGTAATCAATATTGTCATTCATATCCTGAGTTCCTGAGATATCCATATGCCCTAGGGAGGATTCAATCGTCATGTTTGGGATACTAATTTTCCCGTTGGTAATATCCATATGGTTTTGTAAAGTGTCAAATTTAATGTTGGTTAATTCGCTGTCATCAAAATAACTAGATAGCATCATTACGGGATCGTAATTTTCTAAACGACCATTTATTACTTGTGCATCTAAATGAACTTCTGACTGGTCTAAATCTGTCACCATATCAGGATATACTCTGATATTACCGGTAATATCTGCATTTAATTGACCATGTAAATTCTCGGAAACTATGGCATCTTGACCAAAATTTTCAAATTTGAATAAAAGCTTATCTAAATCAATATTTGAAAGTGATATGTTTGGTTTTAGGTAAATATGTTTTGAATCACTTCCATTAAAATACCCATTCATGGCCATATGACCACCAGCAGCGTCTATACTAAGTGTATCTACATAGATATAATGATTTTTAGTGGTACGTAACATACCCTTAATATTTTTAAGGTCTAAGCGATGATACATAAAATGCGCTACATCTATTTCAAATTGCATATCGGTAAATGGCAGCTCGTAAAGGTTAAAAGCTTCGGCATGCGAGGCCATATCCTCTGTAGTTTTAGTATCTATCTTTTGTTCTTTAGCTCCCGAATCAGTAGCTTTTAAGCTAAAGTTGGTTAATGAATCAAAATCTATATAAGTTGAGCTTAGTTGTAGTATATTGTCTTTTTTCTTTAAAGATTTATCTTCACCTAAATAATAATTCATAGTTAAATCAACAACTGATTTTCCTATTTTACCATGAAATTGATCTATAGTTAGTTGTTCTTTTTCATAATGAAAACGCCCACTAAATTCCTCCATTTTTAGCGGATGAATATGCATTTTTCCATCAAGTTTATCTAATTGTACATCTATGCTTTGAAGCATGTTATTTTTGTAGTACATACTACTTACTATATGCGTTTCTAAATTTTCAATCTCTTCATGTTGATAATCCACAGGCACATAATTCTCTCCTTGGTAGGTAAAAAGGTCCTCTAATCTTAATAGTTTGGATGCTAAGTTGACATCTATTGATACATTCCCGTTTAATTCATTTTGCATCCAAAAGCTATAATCATGTATGTTTCCATCTAAATGAAAATCAGAATCATCAATCTGTCCTGTAAAGTCAACCACCTTTATATCTGTGTCATCTACTACAATATCTGCATGAAAATCATGCAATGTATGTGGATAGTGTTTTAAGTCTGCATAAAGTTGATCTATAAAGAATTCACCTTTTGGTAGCTGTTTATATTCGGAAAAGGCATTTCCAAGAGTATTAAATGAAAAACCAAGACTAAGATTTTGAATACGTTCGTCTATTCCAGTACTATCTTTTTTAGAGTAGTTTGTGAGTTGTGCAATATCAATTAAATCACTCTTAATTTCTAAATGAGCAGTTACTGGGGCCTTAGTATGGTGCACTATTGCTGGTAAATCGGATAGTGTGCCAGTAATTGAAATGTTAGAATTACCCATTACCATATTAAACTCATCCAAGACTGCCTTTTTTCCATTCATAACTAAATGTGCGTCTAGATTTTGTAAAGGAGAAATAAACTCTTTAGAATTAAAACTAAGATCTTTAATTTTAACTTCAGCGTAGTACGCTTGGTTCAAATCATTTAATGCTTTTTCTGGAAACTCTAAATCTATAATGTCATGAAATTTTAGTTTCATATCTACATTACCACTAGCATTTTCAATTTCTGTTAAATTCAAAAAGCTAACAATAAAGTCAATATTAAAATCAGCATCTAAATTCATTTCAATATCTGGTGTTTCAAAATTTTTGACTGAAACAGCTCCTTTAAATGTCCCTTTTTCAAGGTTAGCACTAAGGTCTTGGAGCATAAATTCCATCGTGGTAAAATCTCGATTTTTACCATTTGTAAAATGACCGGAGAAGTCCATTTGGTTAATACGTTTTTTTGCCAAAGAGTTCTCTAAATATGCTTTACTAGCACCAAATTTTGCGTTTATAAAAGGCTGTCTTCCAAAGCTGGTTGGACCTTCTAACGTAGCATTTAAATAAATATCCCCAGAACTTTTATAACGTTCCAAAATGGGAATAACTGCTGCAGGAGCGAAGGCTATAAACAAGTCAAAATTTGGTTTACTGCCTTTTATTGCAATATCAAGCGTCATATCTTGCTTGGTATCAATAGTACCTTTAATCTCAAAATCACCATGTTCCATAGTAATCCCAGAGGGCTCAATGTTTACTATACCGGTTACCTCGTCATACAATATGTCTGTATTAAACTCAAAATGTTTTTGTTTTAAGTATGTAGTATCCCCATTTTTCATAACATTTAGAAGGAACTCACTGTCTATATGCGCCGCAATCTGATTATTTTTAGTTTTAAAGCCCCCTTGCGCCCTATAGATGTACGTTTCAATATCTAAATTACTAGCTTCTTCTCGTTTATGTAAGTCTAAATTTTTAAGTGTTATCTTCTGAAGATGTATGGCTATTGGTTCATCATCTTGGTTTTCTGAAGATAAGGCTAACGCATTTTCTATGTTTGTTTTTCCATCTGTATGCAGCACAAAATCAAAGAAGCCATCTTCTATAATGAGAGATTGTATATCATAGTTCCCAACTATAATGTCCCAAATAGAAAAACCTAAATAAATATCCTTCACATTTAGAATGACGGGCGCATCGCTGATTTTACTTTCGTAAATGGTAACATCGTCTACTTTTATGGACATGTAGGGATAATTAGCAAAAGGCGCAACATGTACATCGCCAACGCTAATCTTACCGGTATAACTTTTATTTAAAGAATCAATTTGACTTTGGACTATTGCGTCTTGCTTTAGATAGGCTACTAAAAATATAATACTTAATACAAGTAATGGAAGAAATACTACCCATAATGCAATACGTTTGATGCCCTTAACAATCATAGGATATAAAACTAAGAAAATTTGGCCTTAGGTTTGGTGCTTTTATATCTTAATTAAATAGTAGTTCAGCTTTATTATGGGTAGATTTTTTTCTCTAAAAATTTATAGACTTTTTTTTACCCACCAAAAAATACTGTATGTAAGTATCTCCCAGGGACAAAGGTAAATCCACCAGCAATGATAATAGCTCCAAAATAAAGTAAAATCATTTTTCTTTTATGAACTTTCACGTTTCCTTTTTTAATAGCCAAATAGGCTGTAGGAACAGTATATATGGTAAGAAAACTAAAACTATGAATCCAGCCAAAATGATTTAAAAACTGAGGACCTACATCCGCAGGCATAAACAACGTAACTACCGCCGTAAATAACATCAAAACCATATAAACCTTACCAAAACCCTTATGTATCGTAGTTCCTTTTTTAATGATCAATAATAGCGTTCCAATAAAAAAGCAGGGCACAACAGTAATCAAGTGTAAGTTCATTAGGGTATTATATTCCATAAGACTTGGTAATTCCGGTTATCAAAGTTGTTCTACAATGAGTGTTAAGGTATAGAAAATCATTATGGTAATCAGTGTAAAATAACTGTATTTGTGAATGTTAGTGCTAATTTTCTTTTTTGACAAGTGGAAACTTCTTGAAGAAGGTAAGACTTCGCCACAACCATTCCAAGGGTCCATAGTTAAAACGGCTTAACCATAGTTTACTCAACCAAACTTGCAATACAATAAGTACCAATGCAAGTAAAAAGGTATATAATTGTCTAAGTTCTCCTATTAGTCCCAATCCCCAACCGTAAAGTAAAAATGTGCCAACAATACTCTGTAATACATAGTTTGTTAATGCCATTCTCCCATAAGGTGCAAGTTTAGATAACCACCTTTCTGGTTTTACCTTTTTATAAAGAATAACAAAAACGGCAATCCAAAGAAAGGTCATTGCCATATTAGCAATATCTATAGCTGATAATCCTATCATAGCAAACCAGCTATCTAATCCAGCTTCTGGTCCTACTTGGGAAAATGATGCGGCCATGATTGCAAAAGACGCTACAAGCGTTACAGACGACCAAATCACTGTTTTTTTAATTAATTTTTTCTGTTCTCTAAAGTTTTTAAAGAACCCCGAGCGGCCTACATATAAGCCTAATAGAAAAAAGGCAAACGTAAAATAACCTCTACCAAAAATAC
>CALHVP010000254.1 GCA_938038975.1 uncultured Maribacter sp.
GGTACTGGTTTGAAATCAAGGTTTTTTACGGCTTTTCTCACCTTTTCCATGAACTCCGTACCTGGATCGGTTTTAACGGTACGGTACCCACTGTCTTTCTCCAACCAAAGCGGATGGTTTTCAAAAAGCGTGTATTCATAATGACCAATTAAATAATCGATATCGTATTTATCCGCCAAATAGTTCACCAAGCGAATATTCGATTTCAGCTGTGCTTTTGTCAATGGCTGTCCTTCGCCTCCCCCTACATTTTCTACACCAATGGCACAATGGTTTAAACCAATTACATGCCGCGCCATCGTAGTTTCTGGCATAAGTCTATATATGGTGCCATCGCGGTCTACCATGAACTGTGAAGATACGTTTAAGCCACTAACGCTTTTTATATCAGGTCTCCAATTAGGTAATGTAGGATTTTTAAAAGCTTCGAACGATTTTTCAAAGGTTGGAATAACGGTCCAATGCAAGACAATCATCTTGGGACTTATTTCTGGAGTATCTGCATCCAGTCCATAACGCTGGTCAAGATATTCAAGTGTTAAACGTTCCCGTTCGGTATTGAATATTATGGGTTTATCCACGATACTTAGAGCCGTTTTACACGAAGAAAACAGCAACAAGCCAATGACAAAAAGTAGAATGATTCTCATTTTTCAGCTGTATTAACCGTATCCTTTAGCACTCCATATTTGATTTCAACTTTCCTTCTCCCCCATTCTCGTGCTTTTTTAATATCGGTATCCATATAAATGTCTATTCGGTTTTTCCATCTACGGTGCATTTTATCTTTTACAATGTAAACACCACTAAAAGTATCAATTTTAACCAAGGTATTATATTCCAACCCCTTTTTTAATAAATCTCTAGAAACAGCTATCCATTTTACCCCAGGTTTAATAGAATCTCCCCAAGCTGTAATTGCAGGATGTTCATAAGATGTTTGTGCAGGAGTGGAATTATAAGCGGTTGCAGTAACGGTTAATGGTAGCCAATTATAAGGATCTTCTTGACTAACGGTTTTCTTACAAGAAGAACTAATACATATAAATAACATGACTATAAGGAATTTATACATAGCACAAGATTGAAATAAATAGTAAGACTTACTTACTGATCGTAAGAACAGTATTATGAATTCACTAAAGTAAGAATTGAAATCTAATTATCATTTTCATGTTAATCCTTATGTTTCATAAATCAATTTGGAATATAATCTAGTACTGCTATCTAAGGTATTTTGTTCCAAACTCAATGAGATTTACCAATAGTAGCATTGTTATTTTATTAGAAAATTGATTGGTTTTGGTTAATTTTGTACTGCTATGAAAAAAGAAAAAAAACCAGATTATATTGTTTTTGATGAGGAGACTCAGTCTTATAATGGGAAACTACTGCCCTATTCCAGTAGTGTTGCTGCACCCAAAATTACTCCACCAGATGTTACCTCTTGGAAGAACACCAATATCGTTAGTGCCAATAATCAATTTAAGGCACAATACGAGGCTATACAAGAAGAATACAAACGATTAATGAACGATTTTGAGCTTAATAATTTAGTCTACAGTGCTAAATTTAGTTTTGAGCCCATAGTTGGGAAAACCTATCATTTATACCGTTCTAAGGATGAGAGCACTTTTTTATCATTAATTCAACCCAACGAATGTACTTTTGAACATTTGGGTAGTTTTCTTTTGGGACCAAATAGAACCTGGGAAAAAC
The DNA here is from genome assembly GCA_938038975.1 of uncultured Maribacter sp. GTDB lineage: Bacteria > Bacteroidota > Bacteroidia > Flavobacteriales > Flavobacteriaceae > Maribacter. The sequence goes on from CALHVP010000254.1 coordinate 1,720, forward strand.
TATAGTCCCGGCAATGGCACATAACTAGAATCGTCTTCCATCATAGGAAAGTCTTTTGCTTTCCAAGACGCTTTAGCCCTTTCTAGTTTTTCTTTGTCATGAGAAACAAAATTCCAGTATATATGTCGTTCTTCCGGCAAGGGTGCACCTCCAAAAAGCAATAGATGGGTGTTTGCATGTACTATGGTTTTGCAGGTATCCGTAACCTTACTGACTAAAATATTGCCTTTTTCTACAATTTCACCACAAGCTTTAATACTACCTTCCACAATACAGATTCCTATTTCTCCTTTAAGATTATCCATAGTATTAAGTTGATAATCTCCCGTAGTTTTTATTTCTACCATGAACAATGGAGAATGAACAGGTACTGGAGATTGTTTTCCAAAACCTTCACCTGCAACTAAAGTGAAACTTGCAACGCCATCTTGCCAAGAAGGCAAACTACTTGCGGCAATATGATGAAATTCAGGGGCGATATCTTCCAATTCCTTAGGTAACGCTACCCATATTTGGTATCCGTGAGCCATAAACTCTTTTCCGTTTCTAAGGTGATTAGGAGTACGTTCTGTATGAGAAACACCTTTACCAGCTACCATCCAGTTTACGGAACCTGGTCTAATCAACTGTTTTGTTCCAATACTATCTTCATGCATCACTTCACCTTCTAGCATATAGGTTAGTGTAGAAAGCCCTATATGAGGATGTTGACCAACATCCATGTACTTATTAGGACCTAGGGTCGTGGGACCCATGTGGTCTATAAAGATAAAAGGACCAATCATTCGCTTCTTTCGAAACGGAATTAAACGACCTACCAAAAAATCCCCAATATCCCTACTGCGTTCGGCTATAATCAATCCAATGTTCGACATGCTTGCCTTTTTGTTAAATTTACAACAATCTATAAAATCTATACGTTGAAAAAAGCTAAGATTGTTCTCCCCATTATACTCGCAGCAGTCGGATTTTTAGTCTGGAAAAACTACCCTAAACTAAATCTGATTTCTGGTTTCTCCTCCAAAAACATGGCCTCTAATCATTTTATAGCTAATAGAACCCTCTCGGATATTGAGGAAAACGACAATAATATACCCTTAGTGAAACTTGCCGATTTAGAGGAAGTTAAAAGTAATTCCGTCATTAGTTCCGTTTATGGACTCATGCCTAGGGAAAGTATCTATCGCGAAGGATTGGGCGCTGTATTGATTACAAAAGAGTACGACAAAACACAAAAATTGCTACAGCCTAAACGATCGCTGTTGCAGAATAACAAACCTTTCCCTTATGGAAATAATGGTAAAAAGGATACGATTTTTGAAAATGTAGCATATGATAAATTAAAACAAGCAGTTACAAATGCCTTTAGCGATTATCAAAACAGAAAAACTAGAACCGTCCTTATTGCTTATAAAAATGAGATTATAGCTGAAAAATATTTGGGAGGTTTTACTACCGAAACTCCGATTTTGGGTTGGTCCATGACGAAAAGTGTCTTGGCCACCTTTTACGGTATGCTAGCGAAAGAAGGGAAGATTGATATGGATTACCGACCTTTTGGGGATGACATAAGAATGAAAAATACCAAAGTTGGTATCACTTTAAATCATTTACTACGAATGCAAAGCGGCTTGGCCTGGGAGGAAGATTACACCAAGATATCCGAT
>CALHVP010000255.1 GCA_938038975.1 uncultured Maribacter sp.
ATCGCCGTCGTTTTCTATTGGTTGATGTACGTCAAAAGATACTTTAGCGCCAATTCCCATAGGAAATTTTCCATGTCTTACTATTTTCCAGGAGTTATTTATGCTAATTGGAACAATGAGGGCTGATGGTGCTTTTTTCATTAACATTTTAAGCCCCATGGGTTTGAACGGTTTTGGATGGCCGTCCCTACTCCGTGTACCTTCTGGAAAAATAACAGCAGCTCTATTATGTTCTTCAACGTAGGAGCCCAATCTCCCAATTTCAAGTATAGCAGATTTTCCATCGTTTCGATCTATTAATGCAGAACCACCATGTCTTAAATTATAGGAAACACTTGGAATGCCCTTTCCAAGTTCTTTCTTACTAACAAATTTTGGATGATGTTTACGCATATGCCAGATAATAGGTGAAATATCGTACATGCTTTGATGGTTGGTAACAATAATCAAAGGTCTATCTATTGGAAGCGTATAGTTGTTCGTAAACCTATATGTAGTCCCTAATAGATTCGTTGTTCTCATTAATGACCAATTAAGAACACTAATAGCTCGTTTTATTCCCTCGTAGCCAAATACACGATGACAGAACCATATGATAGGGTGAAAAAAGAGTAAAGCCAAGCCAAAGGCTATGAAAAAGATAGGAGTGAGTAAATAAGATAATATCTTTTGCATAGTGCAAAAATAAAAAACCACTTCAATAGAAGTGGTTTTAATTTTGTTTTTCCTGTTTAAAAGGAAATTAATCTTGATCTAACAGAACTCGTCGTAAGCCTGTACAAGGTTTTCTGCAATCATTTCTGCAGGTCTCCCTTCAATATGATGACGTTCTATCATGTGAACCAATTCACCATCTTTGAAAAGTGCCATAGAAGGAGAAGAAGGCGGGAAAGGGACCATTAGGCCTCTAGCCGCATCTACTGCTTCTTTATCTACACCTGCAAATACTGTAACAGCATGGTCAGGTTTCTTTGCATGTTGCAAGCTCATTTTGGCAGCCGGTCTTGCGTTTGCAGCAGCACATCCACAAACAGAATTTACTACTACTAGCGTAGTTCCTTCCTTTTTAATGGCATTTTCTACCGCGTCTGCCGTATATAATTCTTCAAACCCGGCAGATGCCAAGTCGTCTCTCATAGGTTTTACTAATTCTGCAGGATACATAGTCTTTAATTTTAATGATTATAAATCGCATTACAAAGATAACTAATTTGTTATACTACTTAGGTTCACCTTAACGTTTCATTAGTCATTTGTTCTATACTTAATATTTTATCTTTGCGAACTAGCTTAGAGGAAACATGTTTAAATGGATAGGTGCCGTAATTGGTTTTTTTATTAGAGGAATAGGTGGAGGCTTCTTGGGCTTCTTTGCAGGTAGTGTATTAGACACGCTGTTTGGCTCCAAAAGTAGGAGCGTGCAAAGTGTTTTTGGAGATATGACTAGACAATCTGTATCGCCAGCAGATTTTGAGTTGAATCTTTTATCGCTGTGTTCTATTGTTATTAAGGCTGATGGCCAGGTGAGTCAGCGTGAGATGGATTATGTGCGTCAGTATTTCGTGAGCACATATGGTAAGGAAAAGGCTAATGCTATTTTCAGAACTTTTAATGATGTTAACAAGAAAAGAGAGATTTCCGCTCAACGTATATGCACATTTCTTACACAGCGCACTCGGTACGAAGTTCGGTTGCAATTGCTTCATTTCCTATTTGGTATAGCGCAGGCAGATGGTAACGTAAGTAGCCCGGAGGTACATAAAATAAGAGAAATTGCAGGTTACCTTAGGGTTTCGTTAAGGGATTTTGAGAGTATTATGGCCATGTTCATTAAATCTGCGGATAATTCATACAAGATTTTGGACGTAGAAAAATCAGCTACAGATATAGAAATTAAAAAAGCGTATCGAGAAATGGCTAAAAAGTACCATCCAGACAGAGTTAATACTCAGGATGAGGCTATTAAGAAGGGTGCTGAAGAAAAATTTAAAGAAGTGCAAAAAGCCTATGAAACTATTCAAAAAGAGCGTGGAATAGGATAGTAGTGCATAAATGGATTAAGAGGAGTTATGCAAGATTTTTTGTTTTATACAGAGCTAGGTTTAGATCATGTGTTAGATGTAAACGCTTATGACCATATTCTTTTTCTTTTGGCATTGGTGATTCCGTTTACATTTAAAAATTGGGTTAAAGTATTGTGGCTTGCTACCGTTTTTACAGTTACACATTGTTTGTCTTTAGGTTTATCTGCCTTTGGAATTGTAACAGTAGATGTTTCTTTAATAGAGTTTTTAATCCCAGTTACCATTCTTCTAACGGCACTTTATAATATTCTAAAATTAAGAACTTCAATTGAAGAGAAAAGTATGGCTTGGCATATGATTGCTACCGCTTTTTTTGGTTTGGTACATGGATTTGGCTTTTCTAATTATTTTAAAATGTTGGTTGCAGAGTTAGATGAAAAGGTTAGTCCGCTTATAGGTTTTGCTCTAGGGATAGAAATATCACAAGTGGTAATTGTTCTTATAGTATTGTTTTTGACCTTTGTATTTCAATCTGTATTTAAGGTAAAAAGGGCGCTATTTGTTATGGTTGCTAGTATCATCGTTATTCTTATAACAATACCGTTATTGTATGATACGTTTCCTTGGTAGCGTTGTTTGTTAAATTTAAGCCTATTGGTTGTGAGAGGCTTATAAAGCAGGTATCTTAGAGGTATATGCTGTTATTGAATGTATAGGAATGAAAAAAAGTAAGCAGGAGAAATATGATAAGGCCTATTTAAGAATGGCTCAAGAATGGGGTAAACTCTCTTATTGCGAACGAAAACAAGTGGGTGCCATTATCGTTAAAGATCGCATGATTATTTCTGATGGTTATAATGGAACCCCAACTGGATTTGAGAACTATTGCGAAGATGAAGAAGGCTACACAAAATGGTATGTGCTCCATGCAGAAGCCAATGCTATTTTGAAAGTTGCCGGTTCTACACAATCCTGTAGAGAAGCTACTTTATATATCACATTATCACCTTGTAGGGAATGTAGTAAGCTAATTCATCAATCTGGCATAAACCGTGTAGTATATCAAAAAGCATATAAAGATGACTCTGGCTTACAATTTTTAGAAAAAGCAGGGGTTGAATTATTTCATATGCCCCAAATTGATGTGTAATCAGCATTTAAAAAAAAGCAATGAAAAAGAAATATACCTACTTGTTACCAACCTTAATTGCTGCAGCCTTGGCTTTGGGTATTTTCGTCGGTGGTAAGCTTCACTTTAATGATACTCCAGAACGACTCTTTTCTACCAACTCTAAAAAGGATAAGCTTAATAGGCTTATTGATTATATAGATTATGAGTATGTAGATGATATAAATACAGATAGTATTGTTGAGGTTACTGTGAATAGTATTTTAGATAAATTGGACCCACATTCTGTGTATATATCAGAGGAAGATATGGGAAGGGTTTCTGAAAGTATGAAGGGTGATTTTGTTGGTATTGGAGTTAATTTCTATCCTTACAAAGATTCTATAGCAGTCATACGAACGGTAAAGGATGGGCCTAGTTATATAAAGGGTATACAGCCCGGAGATCGCATTCTTATGGCGGGTAATGACACTTTGTATGGCAAGGGAATGCCAAATGAAATTATCATAGACAAGTTAAAAGGCAAGGAAGGAACTAATGTAAAATTGACCGTCTATCGAAAATCTGAGGATAAGATTTTAACCATAAATGTTAAGAGAGGTGTAGTGCCAATTAAGAGCGTAGAATCCTACTATATGATAACACCAGATATGGGTTATTTAAAGGTAAACCGGTTTGCAGAATCTACGTATAAAGAGTTTAAATCTGCCTTAACTATTTTACAGAAAAAGGGTGCGCAGAAATTGGTATTAGATCTTAGGGACAATCCTGGAGGTTACCTTGGCGTAGCTGAACAAATGGCAGATGAATTTTTAAAGGATGAAAAACTAATTCTTTTCACCAAAAATAAAAAAGGGAATATAGATAAGTCGTATGCCACAGATAAAGGTAGTTTTGAAGATAAACCTATCTATGTGCTTATTAATGAACGCTCTGCATCTGCAAGTGAAATAGTAGCAGGCGCTTTACAGGATAATGATGTAGGGACTATTGTTGGTCGCCGTTCTTTTGGCAAGGGGTTAGTGCAACGCGAGATGTCTTTAGGTGATGGTTCTGCGGTAAGGCTTACGGTATCTCGTTATTACACGCCAACAGGAAGAAGTATTCAAAAGAATTATGACAAAGGAAATAAAGATTATTACAAACGCTTTACAGAACGCTATCATAATGGTGAACTTTTCTCTGTTGATAGTATAAAAGTGGCCGACTCCTTAAAGTTTACTACTCCTAAGGGAAAAGTGGTTTATGGCGGTGGCGGAATTATTCCAGATGTTTTTGTACCAATAGGGTCTAATGAAGAGGAAGCAGTGCAGAGTATGGATAGTTATGGTTTTTTATCCTTTTTTGTTTTTGAACATTTGGATGAAGACAGAAA
>CALHVP010000256.1 GCA_938038975.1 uncultured Maribacter sp.
GTTTTTTCATTTCAATGGATTTAGGTTTAGTACCTAAATTACCATATTTTTTAATCCAATCGGCAACAGTGTTGCTACCTAGTATTCCATGTAACTTGGCTAATTCATTCATTGAGGCAGAGGTGTTCAAATAGTCCTCTCCAATTTTCTTTTTGGTGCTTTTTCCGTAAAAAGGTTTGCTTGTATTTTTCATGATTCACGGTTAGCGGTCAAGTAAATCCGTGACAATACCCCCCTTTCGAAACCGTTACTTAACATAATATATATTATCGGCATTTTTGGAAAAGGCCAAAATAGCTTGTTACAATACAACCTAAATTGTCACTTTACTTAATAAGCGAGCCGACTTTGACATGATAAATGAGCTACTAACTTTGTCCGATAACCATACACTTTCTGGCTGCTTCTATGACCTCTTTATTAACGACAGACAGTTTATTTATAGTTACGATTCTTTTGATTTGACTAAAGAGTCGTTGTATCAATCTAAAATTCCCTTTTGTAATTCTAGCTATGGTAGCAGTTACCTCTGGATCTGAAAAAATATCTTTCTTTAATTTTAACCCCAACTGAGACCAGTGCTGCTGTAGAATAAAATTAATTTCCTTATTTTTAATTGGACGGAACTCATGCAAGAAACCAACTCTAGAATATAACTGAGCGTATCGAGATAAACGTTTTTCTATTCCTGGCATTCCTATTAATACAATACCTACGTTTTCTAAGCGATCATAAATATCTCTTACTTGTTCTATGGAACGCATTGTTAATCGATCTGCTTCATCAATTATAAGGAGTGTCCTAAAATCTTCCTCGTAATTAGATTTCGGTTTTAGCAATTTATATGCTTCTAAGCGAGTTCTAAATAATTGAAGTCGTTCATTTTTAATGGCCATATTTATACGCTTAGGTGTATTCAATATATTGGCCGTATAAAATATTGTTTGATTAGTCAATATTTTTGGAGCTAAGACTTTTTTAGTTGTCTTTTTTGTAGCCAGATTAAATTTTTCTAAAGAATCTAGTTGAGCATAATATTTAGCAGAAAGTGTTTTGCCCACTCCTGGAACACCATGACATAAGCCAATATATCTTTCCCTAAAACAAGAATTGCAGAACTCCTCAAATTTATGATATTCCTTTGTAATTAAAAAATCTGATGCAGTTCTTTCCATTTTGGGTTTAGTCATTTTCATAGAGTTTGAGCGTTATTTTCTTTGAATCTTTAGCAGTTGGTTTGATAGCTTTCTTTTTACTAACCGCCCTCCTACCCTCTTCTTGCTTTGTTTCCAAAATCACATCTAACAGCGTTTTTCTTTCCGTTATTATTTTACCTAATTCTCGTTTTCGCTTTCGTCGAGCTTTAATGATTTCTTTGAGACTAATAGTATGGGTTGCTAAATTCTGACAAACTGCCTTGCATAAAAAATGGTCATTATGAAAGACTCTGATTTCTGCCAAATCTCTTGGATCAAATCTAATGGTAACGGATTCTCCTACAAAAGCAGCTAAGGTAATATCCATATATCGAAAGGTCTTAAAATGAATCCCGTCTCTTCTAACCATTCTTGGTTTAGTTACTGTTAGTAGTAAGAAATCTAATTGTTCTAAGGACTCTGGTAAACGAGGAAGAAATCCGCTCTTACTCCATCGGTCTAAAGGTGGCATTCCAATAGCGCTATGAACTCTATGATGATACTGTTCAATCAGAAAAATTTCAAACAATGGCACAAACTCTTCTAGTGTCATGGTAACTTTAGGAAAGGTAGTTCTAGGAGGAGTATATCCAGATAAACTCATTAACAACAACTGGTTAACCGTCCGAAAAAATCGTTCTACTCTTCCCCTACCCCGTGGCTTATCAGGAATAGAATTTATTAATTGCATTTTTAAATCAATCGCTACTCGCTTAATATGATTAGATTTAAAATCACTGCCATTATCAGAATAAAAAATATCAGGAATACCGCATACTGGCCAATCAGGATTATTTTTTTGCCAGATAGCTTGTCGTAAAGCAAGTGCTACATGCAAGGAGCAAGGAGGATCAAATGAAAGAAAGTATCCACAAATTACTCTGCTATAATCATCAATGATAATGGTTAACCAAGGTTTTCTTGATTCTTCATTTTCATCTAGTAGAACAATATCCAAGGGGGTATGATCTGCTTGCCAGACTTGATTTGGTTCACTAGCTTCCCTTCTATAGATTAGCTCATACTCTTGCTCATAAGCTTTATTTCCTTGATGTGCCAAGAAGATTAAGGCTGGATCTATTTTTTTAGCAATATCTCTAACGATTCGATAAGTAGGAATTTTCCATCCTTTATCTTTCGCAATTTCTTCTGCTTTTCGATGAATAGCTGCTAAACTAATCGGTGGCTTTTTTAATACCAATGCCTCCACTAGTTTTTCAAGGTCCATAGATATTTCTTTACGAGTTCCCTTATCTACTCGTCCCTTACGTTCTAATCCTTTTAAACCATTTTTGCGATATAGTCGAACCCATGTTTTTAGTGTACTTAAACCAACAGAGTGAAAGTTCACGATTTGAGATAGAGCAACTCCTTGTTCTATGTGGGGTTGAATAATATAGAACTTCTCAAGCGCAGAAGAAATATGGGACTTTTTCATTGGCATTTTGATTAATAATAAACGGTCGTTTTTTGTAACTTTGGGAACAAAAAAAAGGACCATCTAAAAGTCAATAACGGTAGTTATATAAACTCGTTTCATTAATCAATGTTGCACTAATTAGTTTTACATCCTTTTAAATTACTTTTGCTATGAAAATTGGTTACGCCAGAGTTAGTACGAAAGACCAGTCTCTAGATTTACAAGAAGATGCCCTCAAGAAGGTAGGATGCAAGACTATTTATAGCGAATGCGTTAGTGGGGCAAAAATGGATAGACTTAAACTCCATGAAATGATAAATCAACTTCGTAAAGGGGATGTGGTAATCGTTTGGAAATTGGACCGCTTGGGTAGAAGCCTTCGGGACTTAGTTAGCCTAATGTCTACCTTACAAGATTTAGGAGTAGGTTTTAAATCTTTGCAAGATAATATTGATACCACTACACCAATAGGAAAATTGAACTTCCATCTTTTTGCTGCATTAGCAGAATTTGAAAGAGATATAATTAGTGAAAGAACCAAAGCTGGATTAGCAGCAGCTAGAGCAAGGGGTAGGAAAGGAGGTCGTCCAAAAGGACTTTCTAAAAAGGCTAAAGATAAGGCACGATTAGCTGAAAGCCTCTATAAAGAAAGAGAACGTTCCATTTCTGAAATTTGTGAATACCTTAGTATTTCTAAACCTACCCTTTATCGTTACTTACGAAATAGAGGAGTCAAAATCGGAACTTAGTTTAGATAGAATATTGAAATTTTATGTATGAAAGGATATAGGAAGGCTCATCCTTTGAAATGGAGAGATGCCAAAACAATATTTACCTTTTTAGAAGGAGTAGAACTATACCATCATCTATTGATTATGGCTGTTGGATTCTTCACTGGTTTTCGCGCTAGTGATATAATTTTATTGAGGTATGAAGATTTTCAAAATCAGGTATTAGACTTACGTAAACATAAACCTACCACTCAACCACCTGTATTTATAACGCCAGAATTACGAAGAATTATAAAAGTGTGTCAAGTTAAACTAAAGTCTCCAGATGAGGGCTTATTACTTATCCGTAATTCTAATCACCCTTACTTACCTATTTCTAAGGCATTAGCTACTAGAAGAATTAGAGAAGCATTTCTATTTGCAGGATTTAAAAATATTCAATCTGCTGAACAAACAGTAAAAAAAACTTTTATCTCTCGTTATCTACATTTATTAAAAAAAGCACCAGGTGATAAACAAATCATCAATGAATTGATCGCTTTAATAAAACAGTCTAGTGCAGCGGATATGACTCTACAATATATTCGTCTGAAAGAACCAGAGATTATTCAGAGTGTTTTTGATAAATTTTATTAGAAAAGCTCATTTATCGTGTCAAAAATAGTTTCATTTATTAAGTAAAGTGACAAATAATCTGGTAATCAATAAGTTATAATATGCTAGTAGATTTTATTTCGCCTAAAAAAATAGCCTTAATAAGGTTGTCACATTTCGCAAAAGTTATAATCATTTGACTATCAGTAATTTACAACACCTTAGTACATGAAATCAAACAGGAAATTTAGTATCTTGACTAAGAAACGAATTGTGGAGTATTATAAGTCGGGTGTAAAAGATGAAAAACGCATTCGACAAGAATATGGACTGTCCACTACTCTACTCGAAAAATTAGAACGTTGGTACAATAAGCATTTTGTAAATCCAAAATCAGTTTATTCTAAAATTCAAAAAAATAGAGACATGAAAAGATCAAGAAAATCAACGAAGAAGAAGCCCACCACAAAGGAAAAAGCTCTGGCACAGGAATTAAAAAAAATCCAAAAAGAAAAACAGGAATTGGAGAAGGCTTTAGAATGGGCAGAGCTAAAAAGTCGAATATATGAAACGATGGTAGACGTAGCAGAAAAAGAATTAAATCTTCCTATCAGAAAAAAG
>CALHVP010000257.1 GCA_938038975.1 uncultured Maribacter sp.
ACGGAAGAAGTAATAAATGATGATAGCATTGCATACGCTGTAAAACAAGAAATAGGACATTACCAGCAATTAGGGGTTACAGGTGTTCCTTTTTTTATCATCAATAACAAATACGGTATTAATGGGGCACAACCCAAAGAGGCCTTTTTAGAAGCTTTTCAACAAGTAGCTCCAATAGAAGTGATTTCTAATGGGGAAAGCTGTGGTTTAGATGAAACAGATTGTTAAACTAAATAAGCATTGCACTAGTAAGCTTTTAACCTAAAGCTTATAGATTTACTAATTTATTTGTCAGGCCCATTTAAGGGATTTCAAGAGATACGAATTTAGACTGTATTTACGTCACTAAAAGAGATAGGTCTATGGGTATCTTTAGAACCCCCATAACTATATTATATGGGTCTATTTAGTGTAATCTGATTCAAGTGTTATTTTCGTGATTATATAAAAAGTATCGTTTAAAAGAGGGAGTTGTAGGCTGAACTGTTTTTGGTATTACTTCTTTATGTCGAAGCTTTTCTACATCTTGTCTAGAATTTTTACACACAACTAAAAACGCTGTATTTCAGCGATATACGCAAGTTCTTCCGTAGTGGTTGAGGTTATCTTTATGTAACCCAAACAACTACTATGAAAACTATTTACAGCGTATTTCTACTACTTTTTCTTAACGCTACTACCATAGCACAACATACTAAATCTGATGATAAAGTTTACACTACTCAAATGGCTGTTGTTTTGGTTGATAGCCTTCCTGTTTCTATCTATATGGAAAAAGTTGGGTTTGCAAAAGAGAACGGTGTAGCTCGTCTATATCGTTACCAAAATTCAAGGGTAAAAAAGGCCTTATCATTCAAAACAAAAAAGGATAGACCAAAGTTGGCCTAGTCTTTGTAATATAATTATTGAAAGTGCATTACAGTACTTTTTTAAACACATACACTATGTTTATAGCTATTCTTTTAATTCCTGTTGCTTTGGTTTTAGTTTATATTTCTCTTATACCTAAAGAAAAAAAGGTACTCCGTCCTATTAAAGTTCGAAGCACCTTTAAAAAATTCTAGGGTAAAAGATTTTTAGTCTTTCATTCCAGGTTGTTTAATACTGTAATTGGTCTTGCTTTTTGCTTCGTCTACTTGTCTTTTTACATCTGCCAATAAGGCTTTAGCATCATATACGATACCGTCTTTTATGGTGTATTTGACACCTCCTGCACGAATTACCTTATTATCATCTGTTAGTTTAACAGCTCCTGTACCATATAATACTTTCAGGTTTTTAAGTGGATTTTCTTCTACAACAACAAAATCTGCATATTTACCTATAGATACTGATCCAATTTTGTCTGCCATTCCCAGTGCTTCAGCACCGTTCAGCGTAGCAGCTCGTATGACTTCTAATGGATGAAATCCTGCTTCACGTAATAATTCTAATTCACGCACATAAGCAAACCCGTATAACTGAAATATAAACCCAGAGTCAGACCCTGTAGTTACGCGGCCACCTCTATTCTTGTATTCGTTAATAAAGGTCATCCATAACTTGTAATTTTTTTTCCAAGCCACTTCTTGTTCGGTTCCCCAATCATGCCAATACGAACCATGTGAAATTTTACTTGGTTGGTAGAACTCCCATAAAGAGGGGAGGGTATAGGTCTCATGCCATTCCGCTCTCCTAGCTCTTTGCAAATCTCTACTTGCTTCATAAATATTAAAAGTTGGGTCTAGGGTAAAATCTAACGCTAATAATTCGTTCATAACTGCATTCCAATGGTCAGAATAGGGCTCCGCTGCTTGTTCCCAAAGTTTTCCAGCATTCTCAAAACGATGTTGCTCGTTTTGGTAATTATAGTCTAAAGGATAATTTTGCACCGTCCTATCATCAAATAAAGCCTCTGGGAGTCCGTACCAGTGTTCCATGGAAGTTAGTCCTGCACGAGCAGAATGTAACACGTTCCAACGCGCTACGCTCAGTTGGGCGTGATGACAAGCGGAACCTAGGCCTAATTTCTTATTCTCATCTAAAGCTGCTGCCATAATTTCTGGTTCTGCACCAAAAAATTTAATACCATCTGCTCCTTTTTTTGCATTTGCACGGACCCATTCCCTAGCTTGTTCAGTTGTGGAAATTGGAATATCGTTTAGCGGATTAAACGTTTTACTGGTTTGTCCAAAGCCCGTATAGGTTAAAATTCTAGGTGCTATGATTTCATTTTTTGCACTCTTCCTTTTTAAATCGAGTGCAAAATCAATACCTCTGCCGCTTGGTTCCCTAACAGTAGTTATGCCATGCGCCATCCAAAGTTTAAACACATAATCTGGTTCCGCACCTTGTGCCGTTCCTCCAATATGACCATGCATATCTATGAAACCCGGTAATAGATACATCCCGTTGCAATCCAATTCTTTTCCGCCTGCTTTTAATTGTGGTCTTTTGCTATCATCTATGGGTACGCCATCATAGCCTACTACTTCAATTTTTTTAATGATGTTATTCTCAACTACAATATCAATAGGTCCTTGTGGTGGTGCTCCGTTACCATTTATCAACATAACACCTCTAATAATTAATTGAGCGTGCGGTCCGTCTCCTTGCATGGATTGAGATGAAATTATACCTGTAAAACTTAAAGACAGGACTAAAAGAATGGATTTTAACTTCATATTTATGATTTTTAGATAATTGGATTATTGGTAGTTTAGATACGTTCGAAATTGATTTCCATTTTAAGGTAGATTTGAACTTAGAAGTCATTTTTTGCAATAGAATCAAGTTTTTTTAGTAAAAGATCGGTGTTTATCTGCGTTGAAAACCCTAAATCTTGCGCTATTAATAGTTGTGTTTCAATTTCATACATAGAACCTATCGCTATTTCAAGAAATCTACTTAAATCTTTATTCGATTTTCTTGATGCACCTTCCGCGATATTTGATGGCACTGAAACTGCCGCTCTTCTTAATTGATTGGTGATGCCAAATTTTTCGGTATTTGGAAAGGTTGTTGTTACCGCATAAATATCACTGCAAAATAATCTACTTAATTTCCATATCTCTAAGTCTTTAAATCTATGCATTTTTTATTTTAACTATCCAACTATCCAACTATCCAACTATCCAACTATCCAACTATCCAACTATCCAACTATCCAACTATCCAACTATCCATTACTCTGGAATTCTTATTTTATCCCCAAGAAATAATGCGTTTAAGAAAAGTCTATTGGTTCCATACCATGAGCCTCTAAAATTAGGATTATCTGCAAAAAGAACGACCCTACCACTACCTACTTTACTTACTAATAAAGAAGCAGAAGGTTTGATATGTTCTTCCATATTTTTCTTAGTAATAAAACCATCTATATGCGGATCAGAAGCATATTTGGCTACTGTTGCATATGAATTTTTGCTAGGTGCTAACCAAACGGTATTGTTCTTGTAAACAGGAATACTATTATCATGATACCCATATGCTAAAGGGTGTGATATATCTAAATCAACCTTTAAAATAACACCACCAATGCTTTCTTTGCCAATATTTTCTCTGGCATCTACGTACGGTTTTCTTGATGCCATTTTAGTAGAATCTTTGGCTACTTTTGTTAGTTTTTCTTTTACTAACTTTTTGTCAATCGCCCATTTACTAGCTGTGCCTATAGTAATTAGCGTATTTCCTTTGCTAGTCCAGTCTTTAATTTTGCTCAGTTGTTTGTCAGTCAAATTGTAGCGACCAGAAACCATGACCAAAGTGGTGTACCTATCCAAATTGACTCTATTAAAATTTCGCATTGGAATTTTGGTAATAGGCATGCCAACACGGGTATCTAATAAGTGCCAAACTTCACCAGCCTCATAAGAGCGAACGCCGTCTCCAATTAACATCGCTGCCTTTACTTTCTTTATGGGGCTAATAGTACCACTTCCTAAATCTATGCCCCCAAGGCTAAGTCCGCTATCAATAGCAAATATTGGAACTTCAAATTTTCCCTGTGCTTCTTTTATGGTCTTAAATACACTTGTTGCATCATTTTTTTGAAGACTTACTGTAATAAGAACCGCGCCATAGTTAAAGTCTTTAGCCCCATTTCTGGTCTTTGCTTTAAATGGTTTTGCTGCTGAGGAGGCTACGATGCCTTTCTGCTGCATATACTGCAGCGCCGCAGGAGCATTGTAGTCGTCCCAATCTAAAACATATGCATACTGGGACATATTAACTGGAGCAACCTTATTTAATTTGGTTGTGGTAGTTACCTTTTCTTCTAAACTAATAGTATTTACTGCCTTGTATTTCATATTATAAAAGTTAACCAAGGACCATGCAGACGCATCGTAGTAAACACTGTCTCTATATTTATCATAGGATTCGAACATCGTCTGTACCATCCTATATTGTGCTTGGTTAGTTGGAACCGTGTAGGAATTTCCAGAACGATACACATCTATCTTATGTAATAATAATTTATCTATGAAGGCTTTAGTTCTGTTTTGATCATATGCATCTCCAAAAGTGTATCCTTTAATTTTACTTTTTGCCGCATTGGTTAGTCCACTTTTAAAGAAGTCCTGCTGATATTTCCGCATATAAGCTTTGTTCTTTACAGCAGTTTTAACTGTGGTAATACTTGATATATATTGATTTCTAATAGTAAACGGGAATGTGATTTCCCCAAATGCCGTAGTCTGCTTATGACCTCGAGAACTAGCTTGTTCAAACAAAAGCCCAAGGCCTCCTTGTAAATCTGGATAGGAAGAGCCATAACCAGGATAGGTGCCATCAAAAACTTCTTTTGTAAAATAGAGCGACCCAATACTATCCAGAGCTTTGGCGAATGCAGCTCCAAAAAGTGTGTTTAAGTCTTCGTAATTTTCTTTAGGCATTATAGGGTCAAATGAAGCATTATCCTTCATAGGTTCAAAGAAATAAGAACTTTGAGTTCCCATTTCGTGAAAATCAGTTACTACATTGGGATACCATTGGTGATACCAATTTAACTTTCCTCTGCTTTCTGGGTTAATACCCAAAAGCCAATCTCTATTCAAATCAAACCAATAATGATTTGTTCTTCCCATGGGCCAATATTCGCTGTGCTCTGCATCTTGTGGGTCTGCTACTTCTGGACTGCCTTGGTAGCTGTTTGCCCATTGGGTATGGCGATCACGACCATCTGGGTTAATTGTTGGGTCTAAAAACACAACAGCATTATTTAGATAACCTAGAATTTCAGTATTTTCAGATGCAACAAGTGTATACGCTGTTAATAAAGCAGCCTCAGAGCTAGATGGTTCGTTTCCATGTACATTGTACGCAAGATTAATAAAGATGGGGACGTCTGCATAATTGGTAACAGATTTTGAAGGGTCTGTAAATGCTAAATGCTGTTTTTTAAGTTCAGGTAAGTTATTTAGATTATTAGGTGTTGTAATGGTTAATATAACTAGTTTACGACCTTCATGCGTTTTTCCATATTCTTTAATGCTTGCTCTGTCTGAAACTGCTGCCAGTTTTTCTAAATAGGCTACAATTAAATCATGCCTTGTATGATGCTCTCCAATACCATAACCTAAAAAGGCTTCTGGAGTTGGAATGTCTGCATTAAATGGTTTGTATTTTTCTAAAAAATAGTCCTGAGCGGATAAAGTACTTCCGCAGAGAACTACAAAGAGCAATAATTTTCTGAACATGAAACGGTGTTTTAAGTTAGCCGTTTAAATATAGGTAATATCCGTTTAAAATGGGTCTAGAGGAATGAGTTTGTAGGTGTCATTTACTCGTGTTTAAACCTTTCCAATTTAAGGTCTAAGAGATGGGGTGTAGTTGTTGTGTTACCTCGTAAAACCTAATAATGTAATTGGTGCCTTTCTTAGTGTTGTCTCGCTGTATGGTACCTTTTAGTTGTCTAGTAAGGTTGTGAATAAGCTTTAACCCTAAAGATTTAGTCGTTTTATGGTTTATGGTTTCTGGAAACCCTTTTCCATTATCACCAATATTCAATACATATTGCTTGTCTAATTCTTTTTTTAGAACAATATATATTTCTCCTTCTTCTTCATCAGCAAAACCATACTTAAGGGCATTGGTTATTGCTTCATTAATTAATAAGCCCAATGGAATAGCAGTATCTATTCCTAGCTTAATATCTGGTATGTCTATTTTGAGCTGTACTTTACTATCAAGTCCTTTTATAGACCTAATTAAGTATTCACTCAACTCTTGTACATAAGATTTATATTCAATGTGTGAAATGTCTTTTCTCATATAGAGCATTTCATGTACCATAGCCATTGAGATAACACGGTTTTGAGTACTTTTTAACAGCCCTTTCATGCGTTCTTCCTCTACATTGCGAGATTGTAGACTTAATAAACTAGAAACGGTTTGTAGATTATTCTTTACTCTGTGATGTACCTCTTTTAAAAGTGTTTCTTTCTCCTCCATTTGCGCTGTGAGCTCTCTTTTGGAACGATAGAGTGCATGGTGGGTTTTTAATAGATTCTTACCAAAAATATTTCCCAGTAGATATACAGCAAAAAGCACAGAGAAAAGATTAAAAAAGTTACTTGAACTTTCTGGAATCACATTTTTTATAATGTTTAATTCATCAAAGCTTTGCGAAAAAATAAGAAGTATGAGAACTATAATTAGATTCAGGTAAATTTTGCCGTACTTATTGTTAGTCACATATCCTGCAAAGACTACAAGCGCGAGCATGAAAATAAACGGACTATTGATGCCTCCACTGTATAAAGTAATGGTAAATGCGGCTACAAGAGCAAGAACAGAAGAAATATTATAAGTGGTAGTTAGGCTCTTGTGTTTTCTGAGGATAACCGTATTCACTAGATTCAAGATGCCAAAACCAATAAACAAGTAGGGAATAACTTGAGTGATTTTCAGCAGAAAAAAACAAACTAAACCAAATACAATAGCCAGAATGCTAGAGACATAGTTCACTTTAAGAATCAACTTAGTCTTGTCGTTAGTACGCTCTTGTTCGGTATTGAAATTGGTCATATCGCCCTTTTATTCCTTAAGTTTCAATATCTGATTGGTTTTGTAAAGCTAGTTATGTTTTGGTCATATTTCAAAAAACTTTATCAAAACTTGACATATTCTTATGTCCTGTAGTAATTGGCTTACTATTGAAACAAAAAAAAGACGACCCATTTAGGTCGTCTTTAGTAGTTCTATGTGGGTCTATTTTTAGTCCTGGGTTATTACCCATTCTCCTTTACTAATGAGTGGTTCTGCTTGTTTAAACTTTACAGTTTTACTCTCACCAGATAGTACATTTTTAATAGTTACACGTTCGTTTCTTCCAATTTTGGGCTGCTCTCTAACTATAGTTTCTGTTATAGGAGGACGTTGCCCTTGGTTTTGACCTACAGCTCTGTTTCTTGCAGCAAGTTCATCGCTGTTTGGAATTTCTTCTTTAGAAGTTTGTAAATTTTCCTTACTCCGTTTTACATTACCCGCTTCTTGGATTTCATTTGAATTTCCAGAAGGCAGCTCTCCTTTGAATAGGAAGGAAACAATTTCCTTATTAACTTTTTCAATCATTTCTTTAAAAAGTTCGAAGGCTTCAAACTTATAAATTAACAATGGGTCTTTTTGCTCGTGAACCGCCAATTGAACGGACTGCTTCAGTTCGTCCATTTTTCTTAAATGCGTTTTCCAAGAATCATCAATAATAGCAAGTGAAATGTTTTTTTCAAAATCTGTCACTAGTTGTTTACCATTACTATCGTAAGCTTCTTGTAAATTCGTAACAACACTAAGGCTTTTTATACCGTCTGTAAATGGTACTACAATACGTTCAAAATTATTTGCCTTATCCTCATATACTTGTTTTATAACAGGTAGAGCAGTTGCAGCATTACGCTCCATTTTTTGCTTGTAATGCTCATAACCCGTCTTGTAAACTTTAGCCGTTATTTCTTGAGCGGCCAATTTTCCAAATTCATCCTCTGAAACAGGGGAGGTCATAGAGAAGTACTTGATCAGTTCAAATTCAAAATTCTTGTAATCACTAGCTCCTTTGTTACTCTCTACAATAACTTCGCAAGTATCATATACCATGTTGGCAATATCTACCTTTAAACGCTCTCCTTGCAAGGCATGACGTCTTCTCTTGTAGACTACTTCACGTTGGGCATTCATTACATCATCGTATTCTAATAGACGTTTACGTACACCAAAGTTATTTTCTTCTACTTTTTTCTGTGCACGTTCTATAGATTTGGTCATCATACTATGCTGAATAACTTCGCCATCTTCTAATCCCATTTTATCCATCATCTTAGCAACCCTGTCTGATCCAAATAAACGCATCAGGTTATCCTCTAAGGATACATAGAACTGCGAACTTCCTGGATCACCTTGACGACCAGAACGCCCTCTCAGCTGTCTATCTACTCTACGCGAATCATGACGTTCCGTACCAACGATGGCTAAACCACCAGCATCTTTCACTTCATTAGATAATTTAATATCCGTTCCACGTCCTGCCATGTTTGTTGCAATGGTTACTACTCCAGAATAACCTGCTTCTGCAACTACATCTGCTTCTTTTTTGTGAAGCTTTGCATTCAATACATTATGTGGCACTTTGCGTACACTCAGTAGTTTTGATAATAATTCAGAGATTTCAACAGAAGTTGTACCAATAAGTACGGGTCTGCCTGCCTGACTGATTTTGGTAACCTCGTCTATAATCGCATTGTATTTTTCTCGTTTTGTCTTATAGATTAAATCGTTTCTATCATCCCTAGCAATTGGTCTATTGGTAGGAATTTCCACAACATCTAATTTGTAAATCTCCCAGAACTCTCCTGCTTCTGTAACGGCTGTTCCTGTCATACCAGAAAGCTTACTGTACATTCTAAAGTAATTCTGTAATGTAACGGTAGCAAAGGTTTGAGTCAGGGCCTCAATCTTTACATTTTCCTTCGCTTCAAGTGCTTGGTGAAGTCCGTCTGAATATCTACGACCATCCATAATACGACCGGTCTGCTCATCAACAATCATTACCTTGTTGTCCATTACTACATACTCTGTATCCTTTTCAAATAAGGTATATGCTTTAAGTAATTGACTCATCGTGTGAATACGCTCACTCTTTATAGTAAAATCTTTAAAAAGGGCCTCTTTAATTTCTGCTTCTTTTTCAATTTCTAAACCTTGGTTTTCAATCTTAGCGATTTCACCTCCTATGTCTGGCATTACAAAAAAGTCCCTATCTTTTTCTCCAGAGATATAGTCTACTCCCTTGTCTGTAAGCTCTATCTGATTGTTCTTTTCATCTATTACAAACAATAGGTCTTCGTCCACTTTGGGCATTTCTCTATTATTATCTTGCATGTAAAAATTTTCTGTTTTCTGTAACAGTTGTTTTACACCTTCTTCACTAAGGAACTTAATTAGAGCTTTGTTTTTAGGTAGCCCTCTAAATACACGTAGTAGAAGAAAACCTCCTTCTTTCGAATCACCCTCAGTAATTAATTTTTTAGCCTCAGCCAATACACCAGTTAAATGCTGACGTTGCTTTTGAACAATTTCTGCAACTCTTGGTTTAAGTTCATTGAATTCATGACGATCGCCTTCAGGTACTGGACCAGAAATAATAAGTGGCGTACGCGCATCATCAATTAAAACCGAATCCACCTCATCTACGATTGAATAGTTATGAGGTCGTTGCACCAAATCTTTTGGCGTATGTGCCATGTTATCTCTTAGGTAGTCAAAGCCAAACTCATTATTAGTACCATAAGTAATATCTGCATTATAAGCAGCACGCCTGCCATCAGAATTAGGTTTGTGATAATCTATACAGTCTACAGAAAGACCGTGAAACTCAAAAATAGGTGCCATCCATGCGCTATCCCTTTTTGCCAAATAGTCATTTACGGTTACTAAGTGTGCTCCGTTACCAGTAAGGGCGTTTAAATATAAAGGTAAGGTTGCTACCAATGTTTTCCCTTCCCCAGTATGCATCTCAGCAATTTTTCCTTGGTGCAATGATATACCTCCAATGAGCTGAACATCATAATGTATCATGTCCCATGTAACTTCCTTTCCAGCAGCATTCCAAGAGTTTTTCCAGATTGCTTTTTCACCGTCTAGACTTACATAGTCCTTTGTGCCAGAAAGTTTCCTGTCATTTTCAGATGCTGTTACAGTCAGTGTTTCATTATTGGTAAAGCGTTTTGCCGTTTCTTTTACTACGGCAAATGCCTCAGGTAAAATTTCGTTTAAGGTAGCTTCAGAGATAGTGTATGCTTCTTCTTTTAACTTATCTATCTCTGTG
Source organism: uncultured Maribacter sp. (assembly GCA_938038975.1). Classification (GTDB taxonomy): domain Bacteria; phylum Bacteroidota; class Bacteroidia; order Flavobacteriales; family Flavobacteriaceae; genus Maribacter. Next base: position 10,301 of record CALHVP010000257.1, read on the forward strand.
TAACTCGTTTCGTTTGCATCTATATCTGTAGACTCGTGAACCTCTTTTTCTAGTTCTGCTATTTGCTCCGTAATTTCCTTATACGAATCCTGAATTTGTTGCTTGAAATCAATCGTTTTTTGACGAATTTCATCCAGTGATAGCTTTTCTATAGCTGCTTCAAAAGATTTTATTTGATTTACTAAGGGTTGAAGATCCTTTACGTCCTTTTTTGATTTATCCCCGACAAAAGCCTTTAGAACGGAATTGATAAAACTCATATGTTTTTATGTATTTGTACCGAAAACTAGGAATTGTTAGATTCCTTACGGTTTTAATATATTGGTTACTATCGATACCTAAAATCGACCTCTACTAAATAACAAAAGCCGTTCCAGTCTTAATTACAGATTGAAATACCTTTAATTACTGCCAAAATTACATAAAAAAAAAGCCTCCGAGGAGACTTTTAAGTAGTAATTATACTATGAAAACCCGTTAAGGGTATTTTATAAAAAGTAGCTTATGCTATTTTATAGAATTGATTTAAAATCAATATAAACGTAAATTAAGGGTAACCCTAATATTCGTCTTCGTTCCAGAGGTAATCCTCTTCTGTTGGGTAGTCTGGCCAAATCTCTTCTATAGATTCGTAGATTTCTCCTCCTTCTTCCTCCATTGATTGTAAATTCTCTACAACTTCTAAAGGTGCTCCGGTCCTGATAGAGTAATCAATCAACTCATCTTTACTTGCCGGCCAAGGTGCATCACTTAAATAAGATGCTAGTTCTAATGTCCAATACATGGTAATAGTGTTATTTTAAATTTTTGCAAAAATAATTTTTTAATAATGACAGCCAAGATAATTCGCAATTAATTAACTCGAGTTATCAACATTTTTTTGTCTTGATAAATTGATAACGAATAAATTAGGGAATTATTAGCCTTTTTTTTCAGGAATCCATTTTACCTCATCTGCCTTTAAATCTTTGGACAATTTTCGTGCCAATACAAAGAGATAATCAGAAAGACGGTTTAGATAGACCAATACGCTATCGTCAAAAGGTTCGTTTTCGTATAATAAAGTTGCCATACGTTCTGCCCTTCTACAAACAGTTCTCGCAATATGACAGTATGACACACTCGTGTGCCCTCCGGGAAGGATAAAATGTGTCATTTGAGGTAAATTCCCTTCCATTGAGTCTATAGCTACCTCTAATTTTTGGATATGAGTTTCTTCTATTTTTGGGATATTAAGACGTTCCTTTCCGTTTTTGAGTACCGCCTTTTTAGGATCTGTGGCCAGAATAGCGCCTAGCGTAAATAAATCCTCCTGAACTTTAATAAGTTCCTGTTGAGAAGTAGTATCAATTTCTTGGTCACGGATAAGTCCTAACCAAGAATTTAGTTCATCTACGGTACCATAACTCTCTATTCGAATGTTATGCTTTGGGACACGGGTGCCACCAAATAGCGCGGTCGTACCTTTATCACCTGTTTTTGTATATATTTTCATTAATGAAGTTCAAGTTCAGAGTCAAAGATAATACCTGACTTTTATTCTATTTTTTTATTTTATTTTACTGCTACTGCGAACCTCTATTCTTCTTTACGTTTGTAATCTTCCATAAACTTACGAGATTTCCTATCACTGGATTTTCCTTTGTTCATAAAACGGAATCCTATGTAAATAGCAAAAACGACCCCAAGAATAATATATATGGTATTGTTCATAGTAAAGGATTAATTGGGTAAAATTAAGGGTTTATAACCGGATCTTAAAATGTTCTTTAGCCTGTTCCCTCCTAAAAAAAACAACACCACAGTGGTAGAGGTCTAAAGTCACACGCGCCTGCTCTTGTTCTTTTAGTTTCTTCCACATGGCTGTGTTTTCTTTTGAACTATATATCCCTTCAATAAGAAGCATGGTTTCGTTATGGATGTGCTCTTTGCTAATCGTTGAAAAAGGTTTAGTTCTCTTGTTTGCATAAACGATATCAAAAGGAACCATTTTGTAATCTAAGTCTTCAAAAATAGAGTTCAAATTTATTTTTAGCGTATTAGAATCTGTAACTAATCCGATTTTTTTAAATGAGAAATAAGAAATACTTTTTGCTAAAACGTTCTCTGTAACTGTGAGTTTTTCATTTCCTTTTCTGTATAATCCTTTCGTAACAAATCTGTATACGAATGGTGAATGCACTCCATGCTGATTAGTTGCAGATAAAAGAAACTTTATATAAGAAAAAAACGAATACACTTTTAAAAATCAAAATTTGTCAAATGTAATGATACTCATAAAAAGATGTAGACTTTTCCTTAAAAAGGGGTTTTGGCCTGAATTTAAATCAATGATAATTTTGAAAGTATGATCTATACGTTCAGACTGATTATTTTTGGCTCCGCTATTGGTAAAGACTAAAATGAAAATATAGCGGATGCGGTGCACAATAGAAAAGTATAAAGTTTAGCGCTTTATCATGGTTTAGACTTTCAATTAACTTCCCTCTTTTTCCATAAGACAGATTTATTTCCTTTTCCTTTTACTTCGAAAAAGTCATCTCCCCATTGGTTAATTTTTAATGTATCAATCTGATTAATGATAGCTGTTCCGCTAGAAGACTCCTTAAGATAAATTTCAAATTCATAGTTAAAGCCGCGATCAAAAACTAGCTCTTGTGTTTCATAACCCAAAAGAGATATTCGGAGTTTTTCAACTTGTTTTATACTTTTCGTGGGTAGTTCTAATTCTCCTTTACCATCTTGAATTAAGGAACCAAGTTTTTCTGAGGGAACTAAAATTGCAGCACCGGAAAGCTTATTTTTATTCAAATCATAAACTTTAAATTTTAGACTTATGTTATCTTGATTATTTGTCCAATGTTTAAATTGATAATATCCAGATAAAACAATTTCTGGAATGCTATCAAAATTTAATATTAGTAAGTCATTAGAAATAGAGTAATGTCCAAATCCGTAATAGTCGTCTCCTAGACTGGCTCCTGAATGATATTCAAAAGAACCTTTTTTATTAAAGCTGTAGTGTCTGTAGTGTTCTTGTAGTGGTGCTAAATCACTATAGGTTCCATTGAGTTCTTTTTGTCCAAAAAGTGACGGACTAATGAGTAAAAAAAATATGCTTGTCTTTATGTAAGCTACCACTAACTTTATATTATTTAAAAGGAAACTCATTAGAAATTCACAGAAATAAGAAAACTCTCTTTTTTTCTCTTGTTATAAAAACCATGTTCAATACTAATCTCAAAATTAGGATACTCTAGTTCTTTTACCCCTAAGAATTCTGGATTGAAAACACCTTCAATTTTATTAATAGTGCTGAAAGTGTAATAATCTCCATCAGGCACGGCCGAGATTAAAAAACTAGACCACAGTTCTTCTGTTTCTTGATTGTTTTCAGGAGTGATTTTTGAATCAGATAATTCAAAAATGTTTATGTAAAAACTACCATTAAACATTTCTTTTGAAAGCGCATGGCATTTTGTTATGTTAGAAATAAGATAATTTGATTCTAAATCCGACCTTAATTCAATAATTTTCTGCTGAGCCTTACAAGTAAAAATAAACAG
>CALHVP010000258.1 GCA_938038975.1 uncultured Maribacter sp.
CCAGCTTCTAACATGTGGTCGGATTCATCGTTCATTGCGTAGGCGGTATGCGCAAGTATAGGAATAGTCGTGTTTGATTTTCGTATTTCTTTAGTAGCATCAATACCATTCATATAAGGCATTCTTATGTCCATTATGATAAGATCAATTTCTGGATGTGCTTGGAATTCTTTTATTGCCTGTACACCATCTTTAGCATGTATAATTGTGCAAAAGTCGTTAATCCAAGTGTTTAAAAGATAAAAGTTAATGTCATCATCCTCTGCTATTAAAACGGTAAAATTGGTTTTTGTCATTTTGATTTCTTTCTTTATTGGTAAATAAGGAATGGTAAAATAGAAAGTACTACCCTCACCAAAAACGGAATCTAGGCACATTTCTCCTCCAAATAGTTCTACGAGTCCTTTTACTATGGATATACCTAATCCGGAACCTGAATTGATTTTGGTTTTAGCATCCATGACCTGTCCAAAGCGTTCAAAAATGGTATGGTGTTCTTCTGGTTTAATTCCAATTCCAGAATCCTTAACATAAAAGTGTATGAACCCTTCCTTTAGGCTATAGCCAAATGTGATTTTCCCTTTATGGGTAAATTTAAAGGCATTTTCTAAGAGGTTGGATAGAATCTGAGCGAGTTTACTATCATCTGTATGAATAACACTCTTCTCGTCTAAAAATTCATTTTCTAAATGTAACGTCACATTGGAATTTGAATTAGTGACCTCAAATTGTTCCTTAATACCTGTAAGTAGTTTATTTAAATTTTGTTCTTTGAATTTTAACACTTGCTGTTGCGCGTCTATCTTAGAAATATCTACAATGTCTGATATTAAGGTAAGTAATCTATTTCCTGATGTGCTTATATGTGATAAACAAGTTATTTTTTCTTCTTCACCTAAATTTTTATCCTCCAATAGGGCAGAACAGCCTAAAATGGCGTTCATGGGAGTTCTTATTTCATGAGACATATTCGCTAAAAAGGCAGATTTTAATCTTTCACTTTCAGATGCTTTTTCGTAAGCCTTTTCTAGTAACACTCTTTTATTTTCTTGTATGGTAACGTCCTTAAAAAAAAGTGCGAACTCTCCTTTTTTAGGACTATACGCATCCGTCTCATAATATTTTCCAGTATTGTGATTAAAGTCTACAAAGGAGTGTGTTCCTTGCTTAAGGGCAACGTCCCCATAAATTTTGATCCAGGAAGGTTCTATGTCTGGAAAAATTTCTAGGACTGTTTTCCCTACAATATCTTTTGCAGGAATACCGGTTTGTTTTTCATATGCCGAGTTAACATCTAATATTCTATAGTCTATTGGCTGGCCTTTGTCGTCACATATAATTTCGCAATGTGCAAATCCTGCGGTAAGATGACTTAATAGTTGAGATTTGGAATTTTCACTCTCCTCTAGTTTTCGTCTATCGGCTTCTTTTTCTGTTATATCTTTAAAGATGATGACAAAGAATCCCTTTTCAGGAGCATAGGCGTTCATGTCATAATACTTCTCGGTATTATGATTATAGTCTATAAAAGATTTTGGCTCTTGGGAAAGTGCTACTTCTATAAAGATATCTAACCAAGATTGTTCTACGTCTGGAAAAAATTCTAGCATGGTTTTGCCAACAATAGCCTCGCTGGGAATACCTGTATGTGTAGTATATGCTTTGTTTACTTCTAAAACCCTAAAGTCGTTGGCAATCCCCTCTTCATTATACAGAACTTGGCAGTGGGAAAAGGCTTCATCCATGTTGGATAATAAGTCCGAATTTATCTTTTTCACTTCTTCTGCGACAGACTCCGCTTTTTTAAGGGCTTCAATTTGAGTGACGTCATTAAAAAGCATAATAAATTCTCCCGGAGCATTGGAGTATGCACTTGTTGTAAAATGTTTGTTCGTATTGTGATTATATTCCGTAAAGGTTACGGGTTCCTGAAGCAACGCTACCCTTCCATATAATTCTATCCATGATTTTTCTAAATTGGGATAGATGTCTAATACAGTTCTTCCAACAACATTTTCTTTTGTTAAACCGGTTTGCTCTGTAAAGGCCGCATTTATCTTAATAAATTTATAATCCACAGGTAGACCAGCATCATCGCAAATAATCTTACAATGGGCAAACCCCTCAACCATATTAGAGGTAACGGTATCTAAATTGGCGGTCGCACTATCTAAACTAATTTTGAGAAGTTGCAAAACAGATTTAAATTCATCCGAAAGATTTTGCGTTTTGGAAAGTGCTTCAAGAGTGTTTGATAATCTTTTTGCTGGCATAATCTAGTCTTATGGGGGTTAAGTCTAACTATGACAGATTACTAAAACTTCTTATAATCCACGATATTGATATGTTGACAGCGATAATATAAGTATTTTCTTACTAACATAGATGGTTTCGTGTTGTAAATGTAACTATGGTTTCGATTTTTGTTTGAATTATTTACGATGCATCGCCAATTGGATTCGTTTTCTAGGTAAGTCCACGGATAGCACCTTAACTATAATCTGTTGATGTAAATGCACATGTGCGCTCACATCTTTCACAAAGGTGTCGGATAGGTTGGATACATGTATCAGTCCACTTTCCTTAATACCGATATCTACAAAACAACCAAAATTGGTAATATTGTTTACGATACCAGGAACCAATTGTCCATCCCTTAAGTCTTCTATGGAACGTATATTTTGGTCAAAGGTGAATACTTTAGCTTTTTCGCGTCGGTCCAATCCTGGTTTTTCTAGTTCTTCAACGATATCTTTTAGCGTAGGAAGTCCTATGTCTTCCGTACAATAATTTTTTAACGCTATTTCTTGGAGTAAGGTTTTGTTTCCAATCATGTCTAGCACCTTGGTTTTTTTGTCCTTCGCCATTTGTTGGACTGTGTCATAACGCTCGGGGTGAACTGCGGAATCATCTAAAGGATTTTTTGCGTCTTTAATACGAAGGAAACCAGCGCCTTGCTCAAAAGCTTTGCCGCCCAGACGTGCCACTTTTTTAATTTCGTTTCTTGAAGTAAAAGCACCATTTTCGCTTCTATAGCTTACAATATTCTCAGCCAATTTTGGACCAATACCACTCACATAACTCAATAACGGAACACTGGCGGTATTGATATTTACACCCACTGAGTTTACACAACTCTCTACCACACGGTCTAAGGAGGTCTTTAATTTACCTTGATCCACATCGTGTTGGTATTGGCCCACACCAATGGATTTTGGGTCTATTTTAACCAGTTCAGCCAGGGGGTCTGCCAATCGCCTTCCTATAGAAACCGCACCTCTAACCGTAACATCATAATTAGGGAATTCATCTCTAGCAATCTTGGAAGCAGAATAAATGGATGCACCGGCTTCGCTAACAACAAACACTTCTAAAGGATTTTTAAAAATCACCTTTTTTACCAGGCGCTCTGTTTCTCTAGATGCTGTTCCGTTCCCAATAGCAATGGCCTCTATCTTATAGGCATTGGCTAAAGAACTTAACTTTTTTATCGCCCCGGACATGTCGTTTTGTGGCGCATGTGGATATATAGTTTCATTATGCACCAAATTTCCTTGAGCATCTAAACAAACTACTTTACAACCTGATCGGAACCCTGGATCAATTGCCAATATAGTTTTCTCCCCTAATGGAGCACCAAGTAATAATTGACGTAAGTTTTTAGCGAAAACAACAATAGCATCTTCATCTGCTTTTTCTTTGGCACTCTTTACTAATTCGTTGCTTAGTGAGGGGAATAAGAGTCTTTTATAGGCATCTGCAATAGCCAATTGAATCTGGGCAGCACATTCCGTATTTGTGCTTTTAATGATGCGTTGTTCTATACGTTCCAACGCACGTTCCTCATCAATCTCAATTTTAATACGAATAAATTTTTCTGCTTCGGCACGAGAAATGGCTAGAAACCGGTGAGATGGACAACGATTTAAAGATTCACTCCAATCAAAATAATCACGATATTTCTGTGCTTTTTCCTCGTCCTTTTTTTTGGCAACAACTTTAGTGTTTATTTGAGCGAAACGTTCTAATTGACTTCGTAGTTGGTTTCGAATATCGCTGCGTTCGTTTATCCATTCTGCAATAATATGACGGGCTCCCTCTAATGCATCATCTTCATTTTCTACCTCTTTGCCTACATACTTGCCTGCCAGATAGTCCAATTCATCCGAACGCTGCGCCATGATTATTTTGGCTAAAGGTTCCAGTCCGTTTTTACGTGCAACTTCCGCCTTTGTCTTTTTACTTTTCTTGAAGGGAAGGTAGAGGTCTTCTAGTTGAATTAAATCAGTAGCCGATTCGAATTTACTTTTCAGTTCTGGTGTAAGCGCTGCTTGTTCGTCTACCGCTTTTATGATTGCCTTTTTACGTTTTTCTAAGGCTTCAAACTGCTCCTTAAACTGAACAATAGCGCCAATCTGAACTTCATCTAAATTGCCGGTGCGTTCTTTTCTGTAACGAGAAATAAAAGGTACAGTACAATCTTCATTAAGAAGGGCTACGGTATTTTGGATGCTCTTTTCAGGAAGTTGGGTGTGTTTAAGGAGGTATGGGATTAGCATCATTTTCAAATTTTAAATAAGGAAACTAGAACGCATGTTTAGTTTATGGAAATTAAGAGTGCACTACTAATTTATAGTTTCCCCATTTCCAACCCCATCTGTATCTGGATTTACAAACACTAGTTTTCCTTCTGTATTCTCGGTCATTAAAATCATGCCTTCACTTTCTACACCACGTAGTGCACGAGGCGCAAGATTTACCAGTACTGTAACTTGTTTTCCAATAATTTCTTCTGGAGTAAAACTCTCTGCAATACCAGAGACAATAGTGCGGACATCTATTCCTGTATCTACCTTTAGTATCAATAATTTTTTGGTTTTTGCCATTTTTTCAGCTTCGATAATAGTACCCACACGCATATCTAGTTTGCTAAAATCATCAAATGTAATAGTGTCTTTTTGAGGTGCTGCAACTTTATTCATTTGTTCGTTTGCTTTTTTGGTAGCTTCTAATTTAGCTAGTTGCGCTTCAATCTCTTGATCTTCTACTTTACGGAATAATAGTTCCGCTTGGTTGATGGTATGACCTGCAGCTAATAATACATCTTTGCTGCCTACGTCTTCCCAACGCATCTCGACAGCGCTCGATGTGACATTTAACATTGATTTGAGTTTTTTGGAGGTAAACGGCAAAAAGGGTTCACTTAAAACCGCTAGTGCAGTGGCTATTTGTAAGGCAACGAACATAATAGTCTGTACGCGTTCCTCGTCTTGTTTTATCACTTTCCAAGGCTCTTCATCTGCTAAGTATTTATTACCCAAACGTGCTAGGTTCATTAGCTCTTGACCTGCCTCTCTAAAACGATAGCGTTCAATAGAACTGGAGATGGTTTCTGGAAATTGCTTTAAAGAAGCTAGGGTTTCCAAATCTATTTCTGAAAAATCGCTTGCCTCTGGGACTTTACCCTCATAATATTTGTTGGTTAAAACTACCACCCTGTTGATGAAGTTGCCAAAGATGGCTACCAATTCATTATTGTTTCTAGCTTGAAAATCTTTCCAAGTAAAGTCATTATCCTTGCTTTCAGGTGCGTTTGCCGTTAAGGTATACCGCAACACATCTTGCATGTCTGGAAAGTCCTGTAAATATTCATGTAACCAAACTGCCCAATTTTTAGAGGTAGATAATTTGTTCCCCTCTAAATTTAAGAACTCATTTGCAGGTACGTTTTCTGGTAGAATGAAATCTCCATGTGCTTTTAGAATAGCTGGGAATATGATACAGTGAAATACAATGTTATCCTTTCCTATAAAATGGACCAATTTGGTATCCTCAGATTTCCAGTACGGTTCCCAATCTTTTCCTTCTCGTGAAGCCCACTCCTTTGTAGATGAAATGTATCCAATAGGAGCATCAAACCAAACATATAGCACTTTGCCTTCTCCTCCTTTTACAGGAACTGGAATACCCCAATCCAAATCGCGCGTTACCGCTCTAGGCTCCAGTCCACCATCAATCCATGATTTACATTGCCCGTATACGTTAGGTTTCCAATCGTTTTTATGTCCTTCTAAAATCCATTTTCTTAAAAAATCTTCATAACGATCTAAAGGTAAAAACCAATGGGTAGTTTCCTTTGTTGTTGGGACAGACCCAGTGATAGTAGATTTAGGGTTAATAAGATCCGTAGCGTTTAATGTAGATCCACAGTTTTCACATTGATCTCCGTACGCTTCTTCATTCCCGCATTTAGGACAAACTCCTGTAACAAAACGATCGGCTAAAAACTGTTTTGCTTCATCATCATATAACTGTGCGGTTGTTTCTTCTATGAAATCACCTTGCTCATATAATTTTTCAAAAAAATCAGAAGCAGTTTTATGATGTATTGGAGCAGAAGTTCTGGAGTAATTGTCAAACGTTATTCCAAAATCTGAAAAAGACTGCTTAATTATAGCGTGATATTTGTCTACCACCTCTTGAGGAGTGATGCCTTCCTTCTTCGCTTTCATAGAAATAGCTACACCATGCTCATCACTACCACAAATAAAGGCTACATCTTTATCTACGCCTCTTAAATAGCGGGCATAGATATCTGCTGGAACATAAACACCGGCTAAGTGGCCAATATGAATAGGCCCATTGGTGTATGGGAGTGCTGCTGTAATCGTATATCTTTTCGGTGATTCTATTGTGGACATCTAAATCTAATTAAGCCACAAAAATACTGAAATTGTTTATGTAAATAGGACGATATATAGCATCAAAAGACTTCCGCTTATTTTACGGTAACTATTTTCGCTAAGGACTGTAAATAAAAAACCTTCGACATATCATAAAAGATAAAGCCGAAGGTTAAGTTACATAGTGGGGAAACAGTTTAAGCTACCATCACGGATTTACTCATTTTTTGATTTTGTACACTTATACGATAAATGTACTTTCCGGTAGATAGATGTTCAGGCAGGCGCTCTCGTATATTAATTTCTGCAGACCCTTCCATCATCATTTCATTATAGACGGTTCCAACATTTTGCCCTAAAATGTTATAGAGCTGAATATCTACATGAGCCGAAAATGGCATTTCTAGGTAAATATGCGGTGTGCTGTCCGACGGATAGTAGGGTTTATGGACAATTGCATTCATTAGATTTGGGTCGAAAGGGGTGGGGGTGGGATCTGTTCCGTCGGGGTCAACAGGTGTTGGAGGCGTTACATCTCCATCACTATAAGCTATGTCTGGGAAATCTACTCCGCTACAGTTAAACCCAAGGTTTACAGGAGCATAAGGATGGTCTAGTAAATGTTGTTCCACAAGGGGTACATCTACACAAAGCCATTCTGCAAGTACGGTAGCATACAGGTCTCTAAAATCCATTGTGTATTCTAGATTTCCTCTGCCATCAGGATCTTCTAAAGTTGGGTGATCACCAACAAAAGCACTACCGTTAAGGCCAGAACCAAAAAATAATGTAGGTGCGGCTTTACCATGATCAGTACCATTAGAACCATTTTCAAAAATTCGACGACCGAATTCTGAAAAAGTCATACTCAATACCTTATCATCTTGTTGGGTAAATGCTAAATCTTCATAAAAAGTATTGATAGCAACTGATAGGTTGGTCATTAAACGTTCATGAGCCAAAGGCTGGTTTCCATGTGTGTCAAAACCACCCATAGAAATCATAAACACTTTAGTTCCTAAGTTTCCTTTTATCAATTTTGCCAGTAATTTCATCTGACGAGCGAAACCATTGTCTTGATATTCTACTTGGTTTTGACCGCGCTCATAAGCATCGTGAATAATACCTGAATATTCATAGGTAGTATTCGCAACTCCTCTTAGGAACTTTAATTGGTCACCATACATACAGTTATTGAACAACTCGTCTCCAAGACCGTAAACAACTCCAGATTCTGCAATCTCTTCTAGTTGATTTATGTTAGAGGTGGTAAATGCATAATTTGTTTCATCACCTTGGAATACTAAACTACCAAACTGGCCAATTTGTATAGCAGCTGGTGCTGCAGGTGGGTTAATGAGATAATCTGGGTAGATATTCTCAAAATGTCTTCCCATCCATCCGGTATTTAATCCGCTGAAACCGTTTGTATCTAAGTCTGTATTAGCAAAAATGTCTGATCCTGTAAAATGCGAAAGACTTTGTCCTTCGTATCCTACGCCATGCACTGCTTTAAATTGACCGTCTCCCCACATGGGTTCTAGAGCACTCATATAAGAAGGTACTCCAAACTCATCTGTGAGTTTTAATACTTTACTTTCTGGGATATAAATATTGGGTCTTGCGTTTGCATAGGCATCGTATTGCTCAAGTGGTATAACGGTACTTAAACCGTCATTACCACCAGAAAGACGTATTAGGATAAGAATATTGTCTGTTTCTGCAGCGGCAATACCAGCTGATAGCGGTGATGGCGCATTTGCAGTAAGCATATTTGAACCAAGCATCATGGAGCCTGATCCGGCTATTCCTAATGCTTGTAAAAATGAACGGCGACTCCAATATTTGTGTTCGTCATCGTGTCCGTCGTGTTGTATTCCTTTATGAGGGGTGTGGTGTGTATGGCACATAATAGTAGGTGTTATTTTAATTGATACTCAGGTTGTCTTGCTAGATATTGTAAAAGAAGGTAAACTTGAAACGGGGCTTGGGGCCAACCGAACAAAGTCCAGGATTCCTGGTTTCCTCCTTCAAAATATACTTCCTCCACATCGCTCCTGAAAATAGCGAATGCTTTGTCATACTCTCCTTCGTCCAAAAGACCTTTGGGGAGTATAAAATCAATAATCAACCTAGCAACAACATCGGGGTCGTATGTGGTTAACCCAACGTTACCTGTAATGGCTAAACCTAAATCTCTAAACTGCTCATTATCTTGTTGGTAGAAGACCTCCAATATACTCTCCATGGTGAGCCATCTCCCGATAATAAAATTATTGTTGATCCATTGTCGATCTCTTTGCCAACCAGCTACATCAAAAGGCTCAAAAAGTTCCTGACTTAACAGTCTACTATAATTGACCATTTCACTTATGTTCGTATCTGTGTAAGCAAAATCTGTTTCATTAAGTGTGTTAAAATACAAGTCAAAAGGACTTTTAATAATAACACCTATTGCTTCATCATCAAAGAAATGCTGGCTTTTGAATAGCTGTCTTAGTACAGGAGCTAATTCAAAATTACTAGCGACTAAGGTTGCGGCCATTCCATTTAAGATGGGCTCTGCTTCAGCTGCCAAAGCATCTGGATGAACAAAAAATTTGTATAGTTTTTTTGAAATGAAAAATGCAATTTGATCTGCTCTCTCATTAAAAAGAATATCAATTACATCATCGTAACCCCAGTTTCCAGTTTGCCCTAAAATAGTTTTTGAACCTTCGTCGTGTCTATCTGCTCTAAATGTAACTTGAGAACATCCAATTTCTCCACGTTCTACGTAACCAGTAAGGGCTCTCGCTGTTTCTATAATGTCTTCTTCTGTATATCCTTGACCTTCTCCTAATGTAAAGAGTTCATAAAGTTCACGAGCATAGTTTTCATTAGGGTTGTTGCCGTTATTGAAAACACCATCTAAATAAAATAACATGGCGCTTGTTAAACCAATCTCACTAACAAAGGTTTTGAAATTTCCAAGAGAGTTACGTTGTAGGCAATTGATATAGTAATACAAAAAAGAATTACAATCATATACCTCAACCTCCGTAACAAAATGATTACTCCAAAAGAAACTCAACCGGTCTCTAAGATTGTTTTTTAATAGACCGTTAGCATAGTCCAATCTATATTGACCTCGCTGCTCGTTTCTAAGTTGTCTTCTTGCATCATTATCTTCTGGATAATTAGCATTGGTCCAATCTGCCCAAGTGGGCGCTGGTAAAACGGGCATATTTAAGGCTTCATCTACCAAGGCATCTACTAGAGTACCCGGGTTTTGGCCTACAGCCTGTTGTATTGTTTCTACAGATGCACTAAATCCTAATCTTCTATACAAATGTATAGCCCTTTGTTGATCTAAGGGTGTTGTGTAGGGTGCAAGAGTAGAAGTATTACAATTAATGAAATATTCCATAGTCTTAAAAAGGCGTTAATAAATTACGTTCATAGAGTTGGGGCTCTTATCTAACGTAACGAAATTTGGCTTAGTACGCTAAACCTGTTTTTTTCGTTAACTTACATTCGAATGTACATTCTAAATTCGAAAATAGCCGCTGAGTAACCTATATTTTCGATGAAATACAGGTTTTTGGAATAGTTTTATGGGAAAACACAATGAATTTGGTAAAGAAGGAGAGCAAATTGCTGCAGATTTTTTGTTAAAAAAAGGCTATACCATATCCTACAGAAATTATAGATACTTAAAAGCAGAGATAGATATTATTGCCATTAAAGATGATATTGTCGCTATTGTTGAAGTACGTTCAAGAAGCTCAGATTTTATAGAAAATATAGCTGAAACTATCACACCAAAAAAAATAAAGCTCTTAGTAATGGCTGCAGATTATTATATGCTGAGTTCAGATTTAGATTTTGAAGTACGGTTTGATATCATAACTATTCTAAAAAATAGTAAACAGTTTAAAATAGAGCATTTGGAGAATGCATTTTATCATTTTTGAAACTCTATTAATTTTATAGGATATAATTCACGACACATTTTGTTTTATTTATAACAAGTTGTTATATTTGCACATAATCTAACCATTATGAAAACAATATCTTCTGTAGTAGAGCAGTATATAAAGAAGAAGCCCTTTTTGCAAAGTGCTTTAGCTCAGGGAATTATTAATCTTACCTCTCTTTCTAGAATTGTAAAGCCAGAAATAGAAGATGAACTAGGTAAGGATATTAGAAATGGTGCTATCGTCATGGCGCTTAAACGACTTTCTGATGATTTAGAGTTTAGAGCTACCCACAAGATTATTAAAGTTTTAAAAAATATAGGAGAAATTACCGTAAGGTCTTCTTTAACAGATTATACCTTTCTAGCATCTGATAATATTTTAACACAACAAGCCAAATTATTAGAAGAAATAAATACGAATCAGGATGTTTTCTATACCTCCTCTAGAGGGGTAAACGAAATTAACATTGTCATTAGTAATGTAATGGATGCCACTGTTGAGCGACTTTTTGCAGAAGAAAAGTGTACTCAAAAAGCAGCCGAGCTTTCCTCTATTACCGTAAAACTACCAGCAGAAAACGTTTCTGTTCCGGGTATATATTACTTTATATTTCAACGTTTGGCATGGGAGGGAATTGTTTTATATGAGGTGATTTCTACTACTAATGAGTTTACTATACTTGTAAATGATGAGCAGGTAGATATTGCTTTTAAAACTATAAAAGATCTTAAAATGCTCTAGTCATTTGCATTTTGAATAGATTCCTTTAAAAAAGAGATGACTTCTTTGTCATCTTTTGGCTTATTAATGAAACGTTTATCTTTATTTAATATAAAATAAGTGGGTGTCTGTTTTATGCCAAAAACCTGCGCGTAATCACTCTGCCATTTACCTAATGCCAATGCATGTTTAAAGTTTGGTAATTTTTTAATTTCTAAACTCCAATTAGCTTGGTCATCTTCTAGCCCAACAGCTATAATAGTGCTGTTTTTATAGTTTTTAAGCTCTTTATGTAAAGCTGGTAGTTCTTTTAGACAATGAGAACAGGTACTACTCCAGAAGATTAAGATATAGTGGTCCGTTTCTTTTAGGTCCGAAAGATGAACTAACGCATCGTTTTCCTTCCAAATAAGTTCTGGGGAAATGGCTCCTAATCGTAAACGAGAAGAAAGTTCTATATCATCTACTATAACTTGTTCTCCGTTTTTTATTGCAAGGTCTTTTAATGAATTACTAAAAATACTATCAGCTACATTATTTAGGGAACTACTACTAGCTGTTTTCCATAAGTCATATAAAACTGTAATTTGGAAGCTTTCTGGAGTGTCTTTTAATTTGCTGGCAACCAGTTCTGTATTCTCCGTAATTGCGGCTTCTATTTCTTGTTCGTTTAAAGGAAGGGCTGAAAATACATAGTTAGCAATTTTGTCTGTTAGAAATCCAGAAGCCTGTAAGACCTTATTGCTAACATCGATATGTTGAAAATAAGCCATTTTCTTATTTTTAAAAAAGGTCTCTATGGCTTCAAAATTTTCAGGAATATATGGTCTATTGGCTTTTATGAGCTGATTAGCCATAGCATACGCTTCATTGCCCTCAAACTGAGATTGTGTTTGAGCCATTTTCTTTAGGATGACTTTAAACTCTTTTTTTGAAGTATTTCCAGATTCATAAAATTGAATTAATTCTTGTTCTTGTATACCTATTTCGGATAGATACATCTGGTAGGCTTTATTTTCTTCTGAAGAAATAAAACGAACACCATCATCTAAGTTGAAATTAAACTCAATGTTCTCTTTTCCATTATACAATACATCAATATAAAATTCATCTTGCGGAACTGCATAAACCAATCTATATATACCCGTTTTTGAGTTTGCTGGTAATTCTAAATCAAAATAACCATCCTTAACTGCCGTGTCAGCAATATAACGTTGACTTCCTGGTGTAAGTTGATAGGCAATGAGCCATTTAAAATCCTTTGTTGGTGTGAAATTACCTGATATAGAATATTGAGCTACACCAGTTAAACCGTATAAGAGTACAAAAAGAAGTATTAGTCGTGTTTTCATAAGAATTTTATACCAAGAATGAAGCCATTATTTTTATGTTCATCCAAATATAAGAACTCTTGTTCAGCAAATCTCTTTCCTTATAAAACATATGAGTTGTTCTCTTGGATGCATAAATTAGATAAAATTAATTTGGTAGCTTTTTGCTTTAATTTAAAAAGAACGTATAATATCCCTGAAAAAGGGGTTCTTGTTTTACAATCTATCTTATACATTTGGCTTTTAATAATACCATACTATAGGTTATGATTTTCTTTTTTG
>CALHVP010000259.1 GCA_938038975.1 uncultured Maribacter sp.
AAATATATATATGTACAATTTTAAATTATTTCAAAAATATTAGCATAGTTTTCATTTTTCGCCTAAAACGAGTAAATTTGTTACTCAATAAGAAAAATGCTAGATACTTTAATATCGTCTAAGACCAGAATTAAGTTACTATTGAAGTTCTTCCTCAATAGTAAAACAACGTCGTATTTGAGAAGTCTAGAGGGTGAATTTGGAGAATCAACGAATGGAATCAGAGTGGAGCTTAACAAATTAGAAAAAGCAGGAATGCTATCTTCTAATATGAAAGGGAACAAAAAGATGTTTCAGGCTAATACCAAACATCCTTTGTTTAACGAAATTCATAGCATTCTTTTGAAGTACGTTGGTCTTGATCAAATTATTGAGACAGTAATTGAAAGACTTGGAGATGTTGAACAGGTTTTTCTAGTAGGCGAATTTTCAAAAGGATTAGATTCTCAAGTAATTGACTTGATTTTCATAGGAGACATAGATAAAAGTTATCTGATTAACTTAATAGATAAGGTGGAGGATTTGATTAATAGAAAAGTTAGGTATCTGGTTTATAATCAAAAAGAATTGGAGAAGATTGATTGGGGGAAATTTGTTCCCGAACCACTTTTGCTTTGGTCGAAGGACTAAAGCTTACAACACGTACTTTGATGTTATAATAATAGGTGCAGGAATTGCTGGACTGGTAACTTATGTTACTAGTCCGCAATTCTACTTTAGATATTTTGCACCAAATGAAAATCGATTTCGAACAAACACTATGAGGTCTACAACACTTGCCTTACTTTTTTCCCTTTTGTGCTATGATGAAAACGAAATTTGATAAATTTTTTATCAAGGTAAAACTTATTGCTCTTTACATAAAACAAATAAGCTATCAAAAAATCAGACCAAACACATTTCTTTGCACATGAAACAGCCGTCATTGATGAAGGTTGTGAAATTGGTAACGGAACAAAGATCTGGCATTTTACACACATTATGTCAGGCTGTAAAATAGGTGAAAAATGTAATTTTGGCCAAAATGTGGTAGTCTCCCCAAAGGTTGTCTTGGGGAATAACGTTAAAGTTCAAAACAATGTATCCATCTATACTGGTGTAGAATGTGAAGATGATGTTTTTTTAGGGCCATCAATGGTTTTTACGAATGTAACTAACCCTAGGTCAGCTGTAAATAGAAGAGGGGATTATAAGAAAACTCTAGTTGGAAAAGGTGCAACAATAGGGGCTAATGCAACAATTGTTTGTGGCCACGATATTGGGCCTTTTGCATTTATTGGTGCTGGTGCTGTTGTTACAAAAACGGTAAAAGCATATGCGCTCTTAGTAGGTAACCCGGCCAGACAAATTGGATGGATGAGCGAATATGGACATCGATTAGAATTTGATAAGGACGGATTTGCCGTTTGCATGGAAAGCAAAGAAGTTTACCAATTAGTAAACGATCAAGTATCTAAGAAAGAAAATTAGTTTAAATATAAAATCACCAAAACGTGTATCAGGAACTAACCGAAAAAAAGAAAAAAATCTCTGTTATAGGTCTTGGCTATGTTGGTTTACCTCTAGCATTAGCTTTCGCTGAAAAATTTAGTGTCGTTGGTTTTGATATCAATGCGCAGCGAGTAGAGATGATGAAGAACGGAGTCGACCCTTCGAATGAATTAGAAGGGCATGAATTTGAAAATAAAGATATAACCTATACCGCCGACCCTAAAGATTTAGCGGAAGCACATTTTCATATTGTTGCTGTTCCTACACCTGTAGATGAACATAAGGTACCTAATCTTGGGCCAGTACTTAGTGCATCCAAAATGGTTGGGGAGATACTAAAAAAAGGTGATTATGTCATCTATGAATCGACTGTATATCCTGGTTGTACCGAAGAAGATTGTCTACCAATTTTAGAAGAAAAATCTGGCTTGAAATTAGGTCAAGATTTCAAAATAGGTTATTCACCTGAAAGAATTAATCCTGGAGATAAGGAGCATACGATAACAAAGATTTTAAAAATTGTTTCAGGTAGTGATGAGGAGTCTCTAAAAGAGATATCAAAAACATACGGGGCAATCATTACCGCAGGGATACATGAAGCAAGCACAATTAAGGTTGCAGAAGCAGCGAAAGTAATCGAAAATACGCAGCGGGATATTAATATATCTTTAATGAATGAGCTCGCAATTATTTTTGATAAAATAGGTATTGACACACACGATGTTTTGAAGGCAGCTGGTACCAAATGGAATTTTCTAAAATTCTATCCTGGACTAGTTGGAGGGCATTGTATTGGAGTAGATCCATACTATTTGGTTCATAAATCCAAGCAAATGGGATATGACCCGCAGGTTATTTTAAGTGGACGACGAATTAACGACGGAATGCCAGCTTTCATTGCTAAAAAATTGGTGCAAATGCTCATCAAAAAAGGCAAGAGCCCACAGGATGCAAAGATCCTTTTAATGGGGATTACTTTTAAAGAGAATGTATCAGATATTCGAAACTCAAAAGTGGTAGATGTTGTCAAAGAATTGATGCAATACGCTGTTAATGTACATGTATCAGATCCCTATGCTTCTCCTAATGAAGTTGCTCATGAGTATAATCTAACGCTTGTCGATAAGATATCGAATGACTATGACGCAGTTATTGTTGCTGTAAGTCATGATAAATATAAAAATTTGGATACGAGCTACTTTAAATCTATAACCAAAGAAGATGCAATTTTAATGGATTTAAAAGGAATTTATGAATCTTCAAATAATGGGCTAGAGTATTGGCGCTTGTAAGTATTTATAATACTTAATAAAAGCTCAAAATTTTGAGATTTTTAGAATACGAAAAGAAACTACACCGATGATCGGTAAAAGAGAATACGAGAATCACCTACATGAGCAAGAGGCTCGATGGTTTGCTATCTACACGAACTACAAACGGGAGAAGCAAACCCAAAAATTCCTTCAACGTAAAGGTATAGAAACCTATTTACCTATACAGAAATTAACTCGCCGTTACGTTCGTAAAGTAAAACATATTGAACTTCCGTTAATCAACTGTTACCTCTTCGTAAAGATCACGAAG
>CALHVP010000260.1 GCA_938038975.1 uncultured Maribacter sp.
ATTGTGAATTGTTTCTATTTTCGAAGCCAAACCAACCTTATGCATCGCTTTATTTTTTCTTTTCTTTTGTTGTTTTCACTTTTCACGTCCGCTCAAGATATAAATTATTCTATCCTAACTATTGATAAAGCTATGGTAAAGGGCGCCAATGCAGTTGTCAGATTAGATGAAATGAAGCTTCAGGTTTCAGCGCCTGATAATTTACAATACACTGTTAAGCAAGCAATTACTGTTCTAAATAAATTAGGAGATAAGTATGGGAATTCAAGAATTTCCTATGACAAGGAACACAAAATACAAAACATCGATGTATACATCTACGATAAGTTTGGTGATAAAATTGATCATTTTAAACGTAAAGATTTCTCTGATGTAAGTGCTGCCGACGGTTTTTCTCTTTTTAATGATGATAGGGTTTTACGCCATTCGTATACACCGGTTAGTTATCCATATACTATACATACTTCTTATGAGGTAGCGACTTCTGATACCGGATTTTTTCCTCCCTGGTACTTTTTATCTAATTACAGAGTAAGCGTTGAAAAGAGCCATTATGAAATAGCATATTCAACATTGGAATTGAAGCCAGAAATTAAGGAACATAATCTAGAGAAACTTGATTTTAATAAAATTGAAGTTCCTGGTAGGATAATATATAAGGCAAAAAATATACCTGCTATAAGTTACGAAGAACTTAGTCCTTCTTTTCGTGATGTGGTACCCAGACTTTCTGTGAGAATGAAGAACTTTAGTCTAAAAGGGGAGTATGGCGAAGCAGAAAATTGGAAAGAGCTTGGGAATTGGATGAATACTGCCCTTTTGAAAGACAGAGATGAATTACCTGAAGAGACAATTATTAAAGCTAAAGAATTGGTAGAAGGAGTTAGCGATAATCTTGAAAAAGCAAAAATAATATATAAATATGTTCAGGATAATACGCGTTATATAAGCGTTCAAATAGGAATAGGAGGTTGGAAACCTATTAGCGCTATAGATGTTGATTTAGTTAAGTATGGAGATTGTAAGGGTTTATCAAATTATACTTATGCGCTATTAAAAGCAGTTGATGTTACAGCATATTACACGGTTATTTATGCTGGTAAGGACAAAATAGATTTTCTAGAGGATTTTGCTGCTCTGCAAGGTAATCATGCTATTTTGGCTATACCATATGAAGGTGGATATTATTGGATAGATTGTACTTCTCAGGTACACCCTTTTGGTTTTGTTGGTGATTTCACAGATGATAGAAAGGCTCTTATTATAACTCCCAACGGAGGTGAAATCGTTAAAACGGTTTCCTATATTAATGAGGACAATAGTAAAAAAACGGTAGCCAATTATACCTTAGGAATAAACGGAGATATTGAAGGTATAGTTCACCTTACATCTGAGGGTATTCCTTATGATAATCGTTTCTATTTAGAAAGGGAAACCCATGATAATGTAGTAAAAGCGTATAAGGAGTATTGGAGTGCCATTAATAACTTGGTGATTAAAAAAAATAGTTTCGCTAATGATCGTGATAAAATTGTGTTTGCAGAAGAGGTTTCTTTGGAAGCATCCAACTATGCGACTTTAAGTGGTAACAGAATGTTTTTTTCTCCAAATGCATTTGATAGAAATACATATGTCCCCAATAGATATAGAAATAGAACTAGGTCTCTAGTAATAGATAGAGGGTTTGCTCATACTGATGAATTTTTGATAAACTTACCCGAGGGTTATTTAGTTGAGGCTATCCCAAACAACCTTACTATCGTAAATGAATTTGGTGAGTATTTTTTTAAGATAGAATATATTGAAAAGGACAACACAATAAAATACAAAAGAAAGCTGTTAATTAGGAAAGGAATTTTTGAAAAAAATAAGTATCCTGCTTATAGAGACTTTAGAAAGAAAACGGCTAGTGCCGATAATTCTAAAGTGGTTCTCATTAAAAATAAACAAACTACCAAACAATAACCATGACAAAACACACGCTACTAATTATTTCACTTTTTTTAAGTGTCTTTTCGATAACAGCTCAAGATTATAAATTTGGTAAAGTATCTAAGGAAGAACTTCAAGAAAAAGTGTATTCTAAAGATTCTAGTGCAGCGGCAGTAGTATTATATAGAACACATAGAACCTATTTTAATTATGTAAAAGAAACTGGTTTCGAAGTAATTACTGAAATACACGAACGTATAAAAATATATAATTCAGATGGCTTTAAATACGCTACTAAAGCAGAAAATTTATACCATTCAAATGGTGAATCAGAAAAAATATATGGATTAAAAGCCTTTACATATAATGAGGTTGATGGTAAGATTGTAAAGGATAAACTTAAGTCTTCTGCTGAGTTTCAAACAGAGATAAACGATTATTACAAACAGGAAAAATTTACGATGCCTAATATAAAGGAAGGCAGTGTTATAGAGTATGAATATTCTATTGCGTCTCCCTTTTATTCGTCTATAGATGAGTTGGTGCTCCAATATGATATTCCAATTAAAAAACAAATAGTTTCTATTTCTTCACCAGAGTATTTTGTTTTTAAACCAAATATGCAAGGCTATTTAAGACTAACTCCAAAGATATCCGCTGGTAATGGTAAGATTAGTTTTATGAACACAAATAGAGGTGGTGATAAGATGCAAGTAACTACATCTTATGATAAAACTGAAATTGACTATTTGACAAACATAAGCACGTATGATTTGGATGATATGCCAGCTTTGGAAGACGAATCTTTTGTGAATAATATTAACAATTACAGATCGGCTGTTAAGTATGAATTGCAATATGTTAAAATGCCAGACTCACCAATTAAAAATTACACAAGTACTTGGGAGGATGTTATCAGTAAGATTTATCAAAGTTCAAAATTTGGAAGCCAATTAACTCAAGGCAATTTTTTTAAAGATGATTTAGCTATTATTTTGGCAAATAAGGACAGTGCTATGGATAAAACAGCAGCTATTTTTCATTTTGTTCAAGACCGTATGAATTGGGACGGTTATTATGGTTATTACGTTAAAAACGGAGTAAGAAAAGCGTATAAAGAACAAAAAGGGAATATAGCAGATATCAATTTAATGCTTATAGCAATGCTTAATGATGCAGGTATTGAGAGTGCTCCAGTACTAATTAGTACAAGAAATAATGGAGTGCCTTTGTTCCCAACTAGAGAAGGTTTTAATTATGTGGCAGCTTATGTAGAACTAGCCGAAGGAAATATGTTATTAGACGCTTCCAATAAATACACAAAACCAAACCTTCTGCCAGAAAGGGCTATTAATTGGTTTGGACAAATAGTTAAAAAAGATGGCACTCGGAAAAGTATATCATTGATGCCTAATACAATTTCTAAAGAGACTGTAAGCTGTAGTCTTGTTTTAACCGAAGACGGTATACTTAAAGGAAAACAAAGAACGGTTTATTCAAATCACTTAGCATACAACCATAGAAATAAGTTTAATAATGTAAGTGAGGAATCTTATATAGAAAAATTAGAAAGTGCTACAAATGGTATAGAAATTTCGGAATATTCTATTAAAAATCAAAAAACTATAGGAAAACCAGTTATGGAGAGCTATGTGTTTTTAATGGAAAACCAGGCTAGTACTATTGGAGATAAGATGTATTTTAATCCATTGTTCCATTTTGCCACTGAGGAAAATCCATTTAAGTTAGGTGATAGATATTTTCCAATTGATTTTACTTACCCATGGGAAGAGAAATACAATATCAGTATTCAAATTCCAGATGGGTATACTATAGAGTCTTTTCCAGAAAGTGTTAAGTTAGTATTACCAGAAGGGATAGGTTCTTTCTTGTACACATTAAAGCCAACAACAACAGGTTTGCAACTTGTTGTAGACATAAAACTTAATAATTCTGTTATTCCTGCCGAGCAGTATCAGTACATAAAAGAGTTTTTTAATAAAGTGGTTCAAAAAGAAACAGAACAGGTGGTTTTAACTAAGGTTTAAAGGATGAATAAAACTCAAAGTATACTATTCATTCTTTTTCTGCAATGGTTACCAGTTTTAGCTCAGGATAATGTAGAGTTTGGAATCCTTACTTCTTTTGATAGGAATCTAGAGACATATGAAAAGGATACCACCGCTGTCGCCATCTACCTGCACGAAAAAGGTGATAATTACTTTGAGGTTAGGGATGGTTATATTTGGTTAATAACCAAGTATCACGCCAAAATAAAAATTTTAGATAAAAGTGGAATCAGCTTTTCAAATATTGAAATCCCTTATTATCATTCAGATAAAAACACTGAAGAAATAAGCAAGGTTAGAGCTATTACCCATAATGGCACTGTGGTAACTAGTGTAAATAAAAAAGAGATATTTGATATTAGTTTAAATTCTAATTGGTCAGAAAAAAGATTTACTTTCCCAAACGT
Source organism: uncultured Maribacter sp. (assembly GCA_938038975.1). Taxonomy (GTDB): domain Bacteria; phylum Bacteroidota; class Bacteroidia; order Flavobacteriales; family Flavobacteriaceae; genus Maribacter. Next base: position 4,409 of record CALHVP010000260.1, read on the forward strand.
TCAGAAAGGCTCAATTCTTGAATATACATACGAGGTAAAATCCCCTTTCTATTTTAATCTCACGGGGTGGGAATTTCAAAAAAGTATTCCTAAAATTTATTCTGAATACAATGCTAAAATTCCAGGAAATTGGATTTATAATAGAAGTTTAATTGGTGAGATTAAACTGGATATCGACGAAGCAAAGCTTGAAAAATCATGCTTTAGTGTTCCTGGTATTTCTGGTTCCGCAGATTGTGAAGTACTGCGTTATGCAATGCATAATGTGCCTTCCTTTAAGGAAGCAGAGGAGTTCATGTTGTCAGCAAATAATTATCGTTCTAGACTTAAGTTTGAATTGTCAGAATATTCCAGTTTTTATGGAGGTAAAGAGAAGTTTACTAAATCTTGGAGCGACGTTGATAAGGAATTTAGGGCAGATAAGGATATTGGTCGCCAACTGGTTAAAAAGAGTTTTTTTGAAAAAAAAGTTCCTGCAGGCTTATTGGTAAACGGTGAGCCTATTGAAAGGGCTAAAAATATTTATTCGTTTATTCAAAATCATTATACTTGGAATAAACGGTATGGGCTCTGGAAGAAAAACAAGGTTAAAACTGCATTTGATGAAAAGAAGGGTAATGCTGCTGAAATTAATATATCATTAATTAACCTTTTAAATAGTGCAGGTATAAAAGCAAACATGATGCTGCTTGCAACTAGAGATAGGGGTTTGCCTAAAATGAATCATCCAGTAATGAGTGATTTTAATTATATAGTAGCTAAAGTAGATATAGATGGCACTTCTTATTTGTTAGACGCTTCCAGTAAAACAATGCCTTTTGGAATGCTACCTTTTCATTGTTTAAATTACATAGGGCGCGTAATGGATTTTAAGAATGATAGCTATTGGTTTAACATACTTCCAGAAAAAAGAAATAAGAAGAATATTAGAATACAATTAGAGGTTAACGAAGAGAATAAAAGCATATCTGGTGTTATGAATCAAATAAATTCCGGATATTTTTCTATGTTACAAAGAGAAGAGATAAATCAGAGTTCTCAAGAAGATTATTTAGAAAGATTAGAAAATGAATTTATAGAAGACGGAAGAATTGGGTCTTATAAATTGCTAACAGCAAATTCTACAAATAAGAAAGTGGTAGAACGTATTGAGTTCGAAACTAATCAAAATATAATAGACCAATATCTTTATATTAATCCTTTTGTACTTACTTTTTTCAGCGAAAATCCGTTTTTAGCAGAGGATAGGAATTACCCAATTGATTTTGGTTATACCAGAAGTTATGCCATAACAATGAATTTGAAAGTGCCGAAAGGGTATCAAATTAAATCGCTCCCAGAAACTATAAAGTATGTTTTGCCAGAAAATGATGGAGGTTTACGATTAGAAACTAAAAAAAATTATGGTGATTCTGTTTCATTGTTATTTGATTTAACACTTGGTATATCGCAATATCCAAGTAATCAATATGACAACATTAAAACATTATTTGCTAAAGCGATACAGGCACAAACTCAGACTTTAATTGTACTTCAGAAAATATGAACAAAGCAATTCATTGTATATTTTTGCTAAAATCATAAGATGAACATACAAAACGCACAAACTGCAGTAGATGATTGGATTAAGGAGCATGGAGTTCGTTATTTCAATGAGCTTACAAATATGGCGCAACTTACCGAAGAGGTAGGAGAGGTGGCACGTATAATTGCTAGGCGGTATGGAGAACAGAGTGAAAAGGAATCTGATAAGTCTAAAGATTTAGGAGAAGAATTAGCAGATGTGTTGTTTGTCGTGCTTTGTTTAGCCAATCAAACAGGAATAGATTTACAACAATCTTTTGATAAAAAGTTAGATGTAAAAACCAAACGTGATCATGACCGTCATCACAATAATAAAAAGCTGAAATAATCCTATCTTTACCTTTCGTTTTTAATTTATCGTATTTTGAAACTTCATCTTACCGGTCCTGCAGAGCAGCAATTACACGCAAATATCAAAATAACAGGTTCCAAAAGTGAATCTAATCGCTCTTTGCTATTAGCGGCGCTTTATAAAGGTATAGTAATAAAGAACCTCTCCAACTCAGACGATGCGCAAGTAATGCAGCAAGGTTTGCAAAAAGATTCTGGTATCGTAGATATTCATCATGCTGGAACGGCAATGCGTTTTTTAACAGGATATTTTGCTTCCCAAGAAGGTAAGGAAGTGATTTTGACTGGTTCTAAACGAATGACAGAAAGACCAATTAAGATTTTGGTAGATGCATTACGCGACTTAGGGGCAACTATTTCTTATGCTAACGAAGAAGGTTATCCTCCTATTAAGATTAGTGGTAAATCTCTAATTAAAGACAAGGTGAGCCTTCCTGCTAATGTTAGCAGTCAGTATATCTCTTCACTTTTGTTAATTGCGCCAAGTTTAAAAAACGGATTGGAATTAGAATTAGTAGGTAAGATTACTTCTGTACCTTATATTAAAATGACTTTAAGTCTTTTGGACGAATTAGAGATTCCTAATTCGTTTAATGGTAACCTTATTAAAGTAGCTGCAAAACCGTCAGTTGTGCCTACAACTCTAGTTGTAGAATCGGATTGGAGTTCAGCTTCTTATTATTACAGCATTGTCGCTATGGCGGCTGTAGGTTCTCAAATCACCTTATCTGCCTATAAAAGTAATAGCCTTCAAGGAGATAGTGTTTTAGCTAAAATATACACGCATTTTGGGGTAACAACTACGTTTGCAGAGAACAGCGTTACGCTTAAAAAATCTGAAGAGCCTAAGAATGCCAATGTTGAGTTTGATTTAGCAAATGCTCCGGATATAGCCCAAACTATAGCAGTAACTGTTTTTGGTTTAGGTATGGGCTGTTACTTAACAGGGCTGCATACTTTAAAAATAAAGGAGACTGACAGATTGGAAGCCTTACATACTGAATTATCCAAATTAGGCTCAGATATATCTGTAACTAATAAATCACTTACCATTAAGCCAACAAATACCATAATAAGTGATGTTGTTATAGATACCTATAATGACCATAGAATGGCCATGGCTTTTGCGCCACTGGCATTAAAAAAATCAATCTACATTAATGAAGCAGGAGTAGTCTCCAAGTCTTATCCAGATTTTTGGGAAGACCTAAAAGCGCTTCAATTTAGTATTAAGGAATTATAATCCCGTATTTACTTGACAACCCCCCTTTCCAGATTGTATCTTTACACCCGAATTAATGTACAGCGCATAATAAGTTCAAGGATAAAATAAGAACCATAGGTTCTATTTTACTAATGGATTTTTTTTTGGGATTACTATTCACTAAAATATAAACATACTATTAAATGAAATTATCACACTTTGGTTTTGAGCTTCCAGATGAATTGCTGGCAGAGCATCCGTCTGAAAATAGGGACGAATCTAAATTAATGGTTATCCACAGAGAAACCGGCAAAATTGAGCATAAAATGTTCAAGGATATGATCGATTATTTTGATGAGGGAGATGTAATGGTATTAAACAATACTAAAGTATTTCCTGCAAGACTTTATGGTAATAAAGAAAAAACAGGCGCGCGTATAGAAGTGTTTCTTTTAAGAGAACTTAACGAGGAGCAGCGCTTATGGGATGTTTTAGTGGATCCTGCACGTAAGATACGTATAGGTAATAAATTATATTTTGGTGACGATGAAAGCTTGGTTGCTGAGGTTATAGATAATACAACTTCTAGAGGGCGTACACTTCGTTTCTTATATGACGGTGCGTATGTAGATTTTAGAAGAAAACTTAGAGAATTAGGAGAGACGCCACTTCCAAAATATATTAAACGAGAGGTAGAGCCAGAAGACGAGGACCGCTACCAAACAATATATGCAAAGCATGAAGGCGCCGTTGCAGCACCAACTGCAGGATTACATTTTTCTAAACACTTATTAAAGAGATTGGAAATTAAGGGAATTGACTTTGCTGAACTTACATTACACGTAGGTCTAGGTACGTTTAACCCTGTAGAAGTAGAAGATTTATCTAAGCACAAGATGGATAGCGAAGAGTTATTTATTGAAGAAAAAGCTACGCATATAGTTAACAATGCCAAAACTAAAAAGAGAAGGGTTTGTGCTATTGGTACTACGGCAATGAGAGGTTTGGAAAGTGCTGTGTCTTCCAATGGCACCTTGAATACGTATGAGGGATGGACGAACAAGTTTATTTTCCCACCGTACGAGTTTAGCATAGCAAATGCTATGATAACTAATTTTCACTTGCCAAAATCTACATTATTAATGATGATTTCTGCATTTATGGGTCATGACTTAATGAAGAAATCTTATAAGGAAGCTATACTGGAACAGTATAAGTTCTATTCTTATGGTGATGCCATGCTAATTATCTAATACATAGATTTTTATGTTATGCTGAATTTGTTTCGGTAGATATTAAATCTATATAATTTAAAAAGTAAATCCCCCTTAGTACTAGATTAGATACAAGGGGGATTTTTTTATTACGTTTTTGTGGACAAAAAAAAGAAAGACATACGAGCACTAACTAAGGAGCAACTGCGTACCTTTTTTACGGGAGAAGGAGATCAAGCTTTTCGCGGAAACCAGGTGTATGAATGGCTTTGGCAAAAGGGAGCACACTCCTTTGATGTCATGACTAACCTATCTAAAAGTACTCGAGATATGTTAGAGGCTAACTTTGTAATCAACCATATACAGGTAGATTTAATGCAGCGTAGCTCGGATGGAACCATAAAAAATGCAGTCCGGTTGCATGATGATTTAGTGGTAGAATCTGTATTGATTCCCACAAAAACTAGAACTACAGCATGTGTGTCCAGTCAAGTAGGTTGTAGTCTTGATTGCAGATTTTGCGCAACTTCAAGGCTTAAGCGCATGAGAAACTTGAATCCAGACGAAATTTATGATCAAGTCATTGCTATTGATAATGAAAGTCGATTATATTTTGACCGCCCGTTGAGCAATATCGTTTTTATGGGAATGGGAGAACCACTCATGAACTATAATAATTTATTGAAAGCCATTGACAAGATTACTTCTAAGGATGGATTGGGAATGTCTCCCAAACGAATTACAGTCTCTACCTCAGGCGTGCCCAAAATGATAAGAAAAATGGCTGATGAAGAGGTGAAATTTAATCTAGCCGTCTCGCTTCATTCGGCAATAGACGATATTCGCACGTCGATTATGCCATTCAATGCAACTTTTTCTTTGGCCGATCTTAAGGAAGCTTTAGAATATTGGTATAGTAAAACGAAAAACAGAA
>CALHVP010000261.1 GCA_938038975.1 uncultured Maribacter sp.
TCTTTAATAGCTCCAAGCGTTATCGCGTAAGGATATTTCGGTGTATTTTCAATACGCATGGCTAAACCCCATTCTGCGTCTATTGCAATAAGCAAAGGATACTTGGATACCTTTTGATATCGCTGTATTAATGATTTTAAAACCAGAATGCTATTTTCATTATAGATTACCTCATTTTTAGCCTCATAGTTGGTAGCAGCGCTTGCCCGTGAGTGGAAAAAACAAATTCCGCCAATACCGTGTTTTGTTATTAAATGTTCAACTGCGTTAATCTCTTCTTCTGTGTCGTTAATGTAAGCAGCAGGCATAAATAGTTGCCCTACTTTTTCGTTAAGAGCTAGTTTTAAACCTATTGAAGCAAAATCTTTCATATTATGTATTCTTCTCTTTTCCCTTACCAAAATCTGCCGGGTAGTCAATATATTTAAGTAATATGAATGCAGGTAATGCTGCGAATACTACCCAAATGAAAAAGCCGTCATAGCTCAACCATTCTTGCATAAAGCCACTAATTAGCCCAGGTAACATCATTCCTAATGCCATAAATCCAGTTGCTAATGCGTAATGAGAAGTTTTAGAGTTTCCTTCAGCGATGTAAATCAAATACACCATAAAACCGGCTATTCCAAACCCGTAACCAAATTGTTCTACAATTACAGTTCCAATTACGGCCCAAGCTTCCGTACTGCCTGTAACAGCTAACAGAGCGTAAAGTGCATTAGGCGCATTGAGTGAAATAAGCATAGGTAGCATCCATTTTTTTAATCCATCTCTTGAAATTAAAATTCCTCCTAAAATTCCTCCAATCGTTAAAAAAACGACTCCAATTGTCCCATAAATAGTGCCAACTTCTGATGTGCTATAACCAAGACCACCTACAGATGTAGGGTCTAGTAAAAAAGGGGATGCCATTTTCACCAGTTGAGATTCGCCGAGCCTGAAAAATAGAATGAATGTAATGGCCATGATCATTCCAGGTTTTTTAAAGAAGGAAATAAAAACCTCTAAAAAACCCTGAGGTTTTTCAAGCGTAATAGCTTCTGAATTTTCGAATTTTGGTGTTACGAAAAAGTTTGTTAGTGTCATGAGTAACATAATTGTACCGGCACAAATCATCGTGTAAGACCAAGCTTTGGTATTATCACCGTATTTGTTTTCCAAAAACCCAGCAAGTACAACTAGTAATCCTTGGCCCGTTACATTTGCTAGTTTATAGAAAACACTTCGCATGCCCACAAAAAAGGACTGCTTGTCTTCTGTAAGCCCTATCATATAGTAACCATCAGTTGCAATGTCATTTGTGGCAGATGCAAAAGCTACCATCCAGAAACAAGCAAGACTTGTGACAAAAAAGATATTAGTTGGCAGGCTTAATCCAATTGCCAAAAGTGCTATAGCTGCTAAAAGTTGCATTCCTAAAAACCAATTTCTTTTAGTGCTTTTTAAATCAACAAAAGGACTCCATAAGGGTTTTATTACCCAAGGTAAATATAGTAAGCTAGTATATAATCCTAAATCAGAATTGCTAAAACCTAATCTTTTGTACATGATTACCGAAACTGTTACTACTAACGCATAAGGTAATCCTTGAGCAAAATATAGAGATGGAACCCAAGCCCAAGCCCATTTGTTTTTTTGTATCATTAGTCTAGTATTTAGTTTAGTTGTATCAGAATTGGATTGCTTTCTTTCCCGTACCTATCTAAAAATGTGATAGCAATATTTTTATTTGAGCCTATATCTTTTGGAAGTTTAAGTTGACCACTACTTCCTTTTATATTTATTTTTCTGAGTAGTTTCTTCATGGGATACGCTAGCTGTGCTTTTTTGCCAGAACTGTATAGTAATGCATATGACATATTCTTAATTCCTTGAAAAGTGAGTTGCAGCTCTTGTGGGCCTAAATCCCTAGAAATCAACTCAATTCTCTGTTCAGATAATTCAGATATATTCTCAAATTCTGGGGTTAATGCTGGAAGCTTGTAGTATTTTCTTTTCATGTAATCGACTACATCTGCATTGCTGTTCATTAGTGATTTGGCGCTAAAAAGAATGTTGCCAGAAATTTCTGTTGTATTTCTAGCTAATTTTAATTGATTGGGTAGTTCTTTTTTATTTTCCCACGCTTTATCACTATTGTTTCTAATCTTATACGCCCCATTACCAATGTAAAGATTGGTTTCATTATTATTTTTAGCCCACCAGTCTACAATTTTTCTGTGAGAAGCTACACTTAAATCCATGCTCCAATATACCTGCGGTGCTAAGTAGTCAATCCAACCCTCTTGCATCCAAAGAATTGGATCTGCATACAAGTCTTCGTAAGTGGTTTGTCCCGCTTGCGTATCGGAACCTTTTGGGTCAGTAGAATTATTTTTCCAAACACCGAAAGGACTAATGCCAAATTGCACCCAAGGTTTATTAGCTTTAATAGTTTGATGTACATTTTTCACCAAGGAGTCTATATTACTTCTTCGCCAATCATCTAAAGATTGATTGGGTTGGGCGTAGCTTTGGTAAGCTGTGGTATCCTGGAATTCTAAATCTTTAATTTTGTATGGATAAAAGTAATCATCAAAATGGATTGCGTCTAGGTCGTATTGAGTTACGATTTCATTTATTACCTTAGAAAAGCGTTCCCTTACTTCAGGAAGTCCAGGATTGTAGTAGTACTTTTTTCCATAAGGAATCATCCATTCTGGATTGGTACAGTAATCATGAGTATTACTGAGGATATCTGTATTCATATCAAACGTTGCCCTATATGGATTAAGCCACGCATGAAACTCCATGCCTCTGTTATGGGTTTCTTCTATCATCCATTTAAGGTTGTCTTCTTCCCAAGTAGATGGCTTGCCTTCTTCTCCAGTTAAAAATCGCGACCATGGTGCAAACTCAGATTTATAAAAAGCATCACCCGCAGCTCTAACCTGCACTATTACAGCATTATAATTAAGTTTTTTATAAAAATTGAGGATTTCTAAAAAATCTTTTTTCTGTTTTTCTGTTTTGTCTAAACCATTTTTGGGCCAATCTATATTCACAACAGTTGCTACCCAAACACCTCTAAACTCTCTTTTGGGTTTAGGGATTTGAGGTGCTAAAATACCGCAAGAATTAATGCAGAAAAAAATAACTAAAAGAAGTACGCAATGTCGCATAGTCAAATAAAAAAGGTCTATTTAAAATTAAAAATAGACCTTTTTGTGATGGTTTAAAATTTAATTGAACTTGTATCTTACGAAAGCTTCCATAGCAGCATAAGCAGACATGCCAAGTGCTTTGTATTTATTAGCCGTATCCTTGTTTCGCTCTTCTGCTCTCATCCAGAATTCTCTAGCATCATCTCCTTGAAACATAACCCCGTCTTTTTGCGATTGATGACAGAAGATTGCATTTCTCTTTTTTATTACCTGAGCGGGACTCATAGGAACACACATTTCAATTTCGTGAATATCCCATTCATGCCAAGCACCGCGGTATAACCATACCCAACAATCTGTTAAAAAAGGCTCTGATTTAAGTTCTTCCAAAGCGCCAAAAACAGCGTCTAGACATACTTTATGTGTGCCATGCGGATCAGCAAGGTCTCCAGCAGCATATATTTGATGCGGTTTAATTTGAGAAATAATAGCCTTCATAATAGTTATGTCCTCATCTGACAAATTATTCTTTTTAATTGTTCCAGTCTCATAGAAAGGAAGATCTAAAAAGTGTACGTTGCTATCGGCTAACCCAACATAACGAGTTGCGGCATAAGATTCACCTCTACGTATATTTCCTTTTAGCTCTCTTACAGGTAAGGAGTCAACTTCGCTCTCTCGTTTTTTAGATATAGAATCTATAATGTCCTTTGCTTTATCAGAAGGGCTTATTTGCAAAGCTATCTCTGCATATTTTCTTGCATCTGTATCTGAAACGGCAATATTACCGGAAGTTTGATATACGATATGAACATCATGTCCTTGTTCTACAAGTCTATCAAATGTACCGCCCATAGAAATAACGTCGTCATCGGGATGCGGACTAAAAATTATCACACGTTTTTTAGCTGGGGTAGCACGCTCCGGTCTATTTGTGTCGTCTGCATTTGGTTTGCCTCCTGGCCAACCTGTAATGCTATGTTGTAATTTATTAAACATGGAAATATTTAAATCATAAGCATCCTCTTCTAACAAGAGTTCTGCCATTCCATTGTCATTGTAATCTTTATCTGTTAAACTTAAGATGGTTTTCCCTGTATTTTCACATAACCAAATTATGGCCTTTGCTTTTAGCTCCTCTGTCCATTTACATGTGCCAACAAGCCAAGGAGTCTTATTTCTGGTAAGTTCACTTCCTGCACCAGTATCCAGCACAAACGTGCAATTTTCATGGTTCTGTAGGTATGTGGCTGGTACGTGTGACGTTATAGTTCCTTCAATAGTTTGTTTGAGAATTTCTGCTTTGTTTTGTCCCCAACCTAAAAGCACAATACGCTTGGATTTTCTTACGGTTGCAATTCCCATAGTTATGGCTTTTCTAGGAACATTATCAATTCCTAAAAATGATGGTGCTGCATCTACTCTCGTTATGTGGTCTAAGGTAATAACTCGAGTGCCAGAGTTATAATGCGATCCAGGTTCGTTAAACCCAACATGCCCGGTACGTCCAATCCCTAGTAGCTGAAAATCTAAACCTCCGTATTCTTTTATTTTTTTATCATATGCTAAGCAATATGCTACTGTTTCATCAGGAGCTACCATTCCGTTGGGAATGTATACGTTATCAGCTGGAATATCAACATGATTAAATAAATGTTCATGCATAAAGTAATGATAACTCTGAATATTACTTTTTTCCATTGGTAAATACTCATCTAGATTAAATGTTACCACATTTTTAAAACTAAGTCCTTCTTCTTTATGTTGTCTAACTAACTCTTCGTAAACACGAATAGGGGAGGAGCCGGTTGCCAATCCTAGTACACAGGTTTTGTTTTGATTCTGTTTCTTTCTAATTAATGCTGCAATTTCATCAGCTACTTTTATTGAGGCTTCGTTAGAATCTGTAAAGATGACATTATGGATTTTTTCATATCGTGTCTCTTCAAACTGACCTACAGGTTTGTAAGCGATGGCAACGTTAGTCTTAGCAGTGGTTGTTTTCATAAAAGATATATGTTTCGTTTGAAAAATAAAAGCAAGCAAATATATGCAAGAATTTTGTTATATGCTGTTTTGTGCAGTATTTTTTGCTGTTTTTTGCATTTAATATATAATTAGGCCTACTTGTATTGATGTAAATAGAATAAAACAGCATGTTTTTATTTTGATTATCTTTGGATTATTATACGTTTTGAATATGTTAAAAGAAGAAAGACAACAGACTATTTTAAGTGAAGTAGAGCTTCATAATAGAATTCTGTTAACTGATATTGCAGATTCTTTAGATGTATCAATTGATACTGTACGAAGAGATGTGAAGGAGTTAGACGCGGACAAAAAGTTAAGAAAGGTCCATGGAGGAGCTATTTCTCTGGGTTTTACAACAAATAGTGCAAGAAATCAGAATATATATGCGCTTGACCAGAAAATTATAATAGCGAAAAAGGCAGCTTCCATGTTAAAGGATGGGGCCGTTATTTTTCTTGATGGAGGAACTACATGTTTGGAATTAGCACGTCTTATTCCAGAAAAAATAGAACTCACCTGTTTTACAATCAGTTTACCGGTAGCCATGGAGCTTTCGAGTAAATCAAATGTAACCGTTATCTCTATTGGGGGTCAAATAGCAAAAGAAGCTCAGATTTCTATAGGGGCAAATGCAATTCATAATTTATCTGAAATTAGAGTCGATTTTAGTTTTATAGGAACAGGATATGTAGATGCCATCTACGGATTAACAGAATTTGATTGGGATATAGTTCAAATTAAAAAAGCAGTTATTAAAGCTTCAAAGAAAACGGTATTGCTATCTATCTCTGAAAAATTAAATTCTCAGCATCGCTACAAAACTTGTGATATCAATACGATAAATACAATGATTACTGAATTGGATCCAGATAATCAATTGCTAAGTGCATTTAAACATCATGATATAAAAATATTATAATTCACTCTATGAGCTATACTAAGGTAACGGAAACACCATCACATTATAATGACTTGGAAAAAATGGATACTACAACCATTTTACAAGCAATGAATGATGAAGACAAGAAAGTCGCAAATGCCGTTGAAGCCGTTATTCCGCAAGTAAGTAAACTAGTAGATTCTTTGAGTGAACGTTTTGAAAAAGGTGGACGCCTTTTTTATATAGGAGCTGGGACAAGCGGTAGGTTAGGTATTTTAGATGCTTCTGAGATTCCTCCCACTTTTGGAATGCCACATGAACGTGTTGTTGGAATTATTGCTGGCGGAGATACAGCTATTCGGAAAGCTGTTGAAAATGCAGAGGATGATACAAATCAGGCTTGGTTAGATTTAAAAAAGCATGATATTAACTCAAATGATGTCCTTGTTGGTATTGCTGCTTCTGGAACCACACCTTATGTGATTGGAGGATTAAAAGTAGCTATGGAACATAACATCTTAACTGGTTGTATTACGAACAACCCAGGTTCGCCGCTAACCGAGGTGTGTGATATTCCTATTGCTGTAAATGTAGGCCCAGAATTTTTGACAGGTAGCACTAGAATGAAAAGTGGTACTTCTCAAAAATTAGTTTTAAATATGATTTCTACCGCCTTAATGATTAAAATTGGAAGGGTAAAGGGAAATAAAATGGTGAATATGCAACTTACCAATGATAAATTAGTGGATCGTGGTACTCGATACATAATGGAAGGCTTAGGAGTTGACTATTCCCAAGCCGAAAGCTTATTAAAAACTCATGGTTCCGTTAAGAGCGCTTTGGAGGCTGGTGCAAAATGATGCAATTATTAAAATACTATCTTGATTATAATCTAGAGCATAGTGATGGTCTTTTAAACAAATACTATTCTTTCTGAACTTTGCTAACCTCATCTTCTGTAACTATACTATCGTACGTATTACCCCAAGAATTAGCAATATAATTCATGACATCGGCTACTTCTTCATCTTCTAATCCCATTGCGGCCATTCCACTGTTATACACTATTTCGTTAACTGTAATCTCTCCCTGTAAACCATATTTAACAGTTTTAATGCTCTGTTCTCTGTTATTCATTAAATAGTCCGATTTGGCTAGGGGAGGAAAGGTATAGGGAACGCCTTCACCTTTTGACAAATGACAGGTAATGCAAAAATCTGAATAGATTTCATTTCCACGCTCCATGCTTTCTGTTAGTTCTGAATATTGAAATAGAAACATACCAAGAATTATCACAATGCAGCCGTATAGTGGAATTAATAGCTTCATGTTTTTTATTTTGTTGGAACAAGTTTATAAATTCCTTTTCCTTCAATTGCCACATAAATCAATCCGTCGGGACCTTCTCTAACATCCCTTACACGTCCTTTACCATCCAGTAATTTCTCTCTAGAAATAACTTTTTTACCATCCATTTCTAATCGCTCTAAATATTGAAAGGCAAGTGAACCAACCAGAAGACTTCCTTTCCAGTTGTCATACTTGTCAGATGTTACGTATGCCATACCGCTAGGTGCAATAGATGGTACCCAATAGTGTATAGGTGTCTCCATCCCTTCCATAGAAGTTTCATCGGTTATTGGAGTGCCACTGTAATTAATGCCAAAAGTAACAAGAGGCCAGCCATAATTAGCTGCTTTTTTAACTACGTTTATTTCATCGCCTCCTCTTGGGCCATGCTCATGATTCCAAATCTCTCCTGTTTCTGGATGTTTTATTAAGCCTTGTGGATTTCTATGTCCATAACTATAAATTGCTGCTTTTGCATTATCCTGATCAACAAACGGATTATCTTTTGGTATACTACCATCATCCATTAATCTATATATTTTTCCACCGTCTCTGGTAATATCTTGAGGATTATCATCTCTAGCACCTCTGTCACCAACAGAGAAGTACAAATACCCATCATTGTCAAATGCTATTCTTGATCCAAAATGTTGACCTTTAGTGGTATTTGGACCTGCTTTATAAAGGACTTGGATTTCAGTTAAGGCCTTAGCTGTAATCTTTGCTCTAAAAATAGATGTATTGCCTCCTTTTTCAATTCCTTCTGCGGAAGAAAAAGAAAAATAAACCCATCCATTATCTGCATAATTTGGATGTGCAACAACATCCAAAAGCCCACCTTGACCTCTTTGATATACTTCCGGCACATTACCAATTATCGATTTTTTTCCATCTTTAAAATGAATTAATTCCCCTGATTTTTCTGTAATTAAAATACTGCTATCAGGAAGGAACGTAAAGCCCCACGGAATCAGTAGGTCATCGACGAACAACTCAGCGATAAATGGAACTTTTTCTGGCGTAATTACTTTATTTTCAGTCTCTTGTGCACATGATAAATTAAGCATTACAACGAATATATAGAAGGAAAGGGCACTTTTTTTCATAAGCAAACGTTAGAAATATGTTATAAGGTAATTAGAATTATTATTTAAAGATAAACAGAATTTATAAGTATAAACAATTACACCAAAGAATCTTAAAGACCCCAAATCTCTAATATTCTTAACAAAATCGACTTAACCTATGCGCTCAAAAAAACCGTGGTATACCGTGTATGCCTTGTTGCTGATAATTCTATCTGCAATCGGTTCCTCAGCAATTGCAAATTCTGAAGTCCGTGTGATTTTTGCAGATGCGGCCAATGTACTTGAAAAGGTCGTTGGCAGTTTAAATAATACCCAAAAAGCAAATTCTCCAAAAGACAAATCTGCAGATTTTAAAAATTCGAGCACGATTGTTAGTAGTTCTAAAACTGCATTCTCTACATCTATGTTCTCTACCATAATCCAAGGTGCAGATGAGGAAGTTGGTTGTAGTATACAAGGATTTACTGTGGCAAGATTTAACCTTTGTGGTAATTTTGATGATCGTTCGATTAGTTTGTCTGGAGGACCATACAGTTCAGTTTCTTGGCAAATACTTGGTGGTTCATGTACCCCAGACATCAACGAAGATTGTCCAAACACTGGCTCTTGTTATACTGAAGTAGCAACGGGAGCAACGTTTAATTTAGATGCTAGCTCTGTTCCTGCTACAACAGGAGCGGAATATAGAGTTATAGCTGATGGGCAGACTTTTTACTTAAAGGTAAAGAAAAGTACAATTACCCAAAGTTTTGTAAAACAGGATAATATCTGTGGTGTTTTAGGAAGAATTCAAATTACAAACCTTTCTAGTGCTTATGAATTTAGTATAAATGGAGGTGTTTCTTGGCAAGGACCCATATTTCCGGACCTTACAGCTGGAACATATAATGTGTTAGCAAGACTTCAAAATACTCCAAATACTTGTGAATACCCATACGAACCAATTGTTATAGAGCAATTAGATTTAGATATACAAGCCACATTTGTAGACGCGCAATGTAGTGGTGATACAGGTAGTATTACTGTTACAGCAAATAATGTACCTGGGCCATACAAGTATACTTTATTAAACGCTAGTGGCGTAGCGCAAGAATTTACAGCTTTTATTACAGATAATCCGTATACATTTTCTGCTGTTGGTTTTGGTACCTATACCGTTCAGGTAGAAACACAACAATGTACTGGAGATGTGCTAAATGGTATAGACCCACCTAGACAATCTGTAGATACATCTGGTAACCCAATAACTATTGGTGCTGGATTAAATGCATTGGATGCTTCTACTGAAGTTAATAGTAGCTTTGGTTGTGCTACTATTAGTAGCGTAGATATTACCTTAAATGTTGATGGGGGTTCTGCTCCTTATACTTTTACAGTTAACGGGGGTGCATCACAACCTTCTTTTGGTGATAGCGTAACGAACACAGGTTCTACTTTATTTTCAGTTAATACTGCTGGAACATACGATTTTGAAATTACGGATAGTAATGGTTGTATTATATCAGCTTCCTCTAATGTAGAGGAGCTTTTACCACCAGATGTTAGCGTAAATGGAGTAGATGGTAACTGTAATAACGGTGGCGCTCAAATAAATTTTACAGTAAATGATGCTCGTGGTTATAATCTATCGTATCGTGTAAATTCTGGAGACCCTTGGGTTACTACCCCGCAAATATCTGTTCCTGCTGGCAGTTACACAGCTATTGAGGTACGTTACCAACAAGGTGGTTTTGAATGTATTTTACCGTTAGCTACTATTGCTGTAACTAATGTTGGTGCCATTTCTGGTACTGCAACTAAAGTTTTAGACCTTACTTGCGACGGGAGCGGTGGAATAAATGGAGGTCAAATAGATTTTGTTGGGCCATTTTCAGGTGGTTCGGGTAGTGGATATGTTTTTAGTATTGACGGTGTCAATTTCACTGGAATTACATCTTATACTGGATTATCCGCAGGTTCTTATACACCTATTATACGTGATGGCGGAGGTTGTCGATTAGAACTAACTCCAATCACGATTTTAGAAACTGATCCACCAACAGATTTAGATTTCTTACAAAGTAATATTAACTGTGCAGCTGGAACCTCAGATGTAACACTAACCCCTACAGCTAATTTTTCTATAGCCACATATGAGGTTCTTAGTCCTACCCCTGGTTTTGACGCTGACGGTGATAATACGAATAATATTATTACTGGATTAAGCACTAGTACATCATATATTTTTCAAATTACGGATGCCAATGGCTGTATTTATACAGAAGGTTTTAGTCCTGCAGTAATTAGTTCAATTCGTGCAAGGGTAAAATCTGGCGGTGATTTAAGGGTTTGCAATGGCGCATCAGATGGTACAGGTACTTTTATTGTTGATGGATTTGCTAATAACTATACCTATGATATTAATGGTGGTCTCTTCACTGGAGGTCCACAGAATGATACAGAAATAGATTTACCATTATCTGGTGCAGGAACATATACTATTGTCGTAACAGATGCCGATACTGGTTGTACAGATACTACCTCGGTTACTATCGAAGAAGCTATAGCTATAGACTTAAGCAGTAGTGTAGTTACTCCAATGAGTTGTGAAAATAACAATATAGGTAGGGTAGAGGCTATTACTACTGGTGGTTGGGGAGGAAATAGATATACATTACAGTTGCCTTCCGGTGGAACAATTGGACCAAGAACTTCAAGATTTTTTGGTAATTTGACCGAAACTACGGACGCATTTGACCCACTAGATGTATACACCCTAAGCGTAGAAGATAATGAGGGGTGTAGTACCACTTTTACCTTCGATTTAGAAGAGAGGATTCCGCCTACTATCAGTATAGTAAGTTCAGATTTATGTTTTACACCAACTAGTAGTGGTTCGGTAACAGTTACTTCTACAGGAGGAGGAACCGGTCATCAGTATAGAATTAATAGCGGAACTTTACAGGCAAGTCCAACTTTTAATGGTTTATCACCAGGCACATATACCATAGAAGTAGAAGATGACAATAATTGTACGAATCAAGTTTCTATAACGATACCACCTCAGCTTAATGTAACAGGATCTATTATTGATGAAATTCCTTGTGCTGGAGATGGTGTGCTTGGTATAACAATAACAGGTGGGGATATTACTACTTTAGCAAGTACTTCCTATACCATTTTTAAGGATGGAGTTGCTGTTACAGGATTTATTGGTATTCCTTTACCTTCTGATACTTTTACCTATACCGTGCCATCTGGAGAACATGGTAGTTATACAATTAGTGTATCCGATAACAATACCTGTACGGATACGTCTGAACCAATAATTTTTAGTGAACCAACACAAATTGTAGCTACACATATAGCTACTGGAACTAGTTGTGGAGATCCTAACAGTGGTTTTATTCAGGTTATTCCTGATGCAACTGGTGGAATACCTCCATTTGAAATTAAATTTGGGCCAGATGGAAGTTTAACCTATACCGTGGGAGACGATGGTATTTATGCATTTTCATCACAAAACGTATATTCAGGTTTATCAGTAGGTACATATGAATATGTAGTAAAAGATAGCCGTGGCTGTTTAATTCCTGGAATTGTAGATGTTACTATAGCTCCAGATTTAAACCCAGGTCCAGATGCTACAGTAGTGCCCTTAGATGCTAATTGTAGTGTAAATGTGGTGTCAGGTGGTATTCGTATTTCTGGAATAACAGATGGAATTCCTGAGTATACTTATATTATTGAAGACTTGTTTGGGAATGAGATCACTAGGCGCATCACAGATGGCGCAACAGTATACCCATTAGATATTTATGATGTAAATATAATTCCTGGACAGTATCAAGTAATTACCCTAGATTCTAGAGGGTGCCGAGACATAGATGTAGTAACGGTATCATCTGCTGGGGTAACTATAATACCGGATAATACTACCTTACCAATCGTTTGTAGCACAACAGGTTTTACCTACTGTGTTGATATTGCTGGAGGTACAGGTCCTTTTGATATAAGACTTGTTGATGGTTCTCCTGCAAGCTATATTTCTTTAGGTGGAACCCCACCTACACCTGTAAGAAGGTATTGTTTTCCTAATATACAATTTGGGGAAACATTTACTGTTGAGGTTGTAGATACAGCTACGAATTGCATTTACCAAGAAATTATAGAAGTGCCGGAAGGTCCTTCTACATTAGATGTTTCTTTGGCAATAGATAACGCCACTTGTATTCCTGGTAATTTGGTCAATTTAACCTATACGGTGCTGAATTCGACTGGTACCCTAGATATTGAAATTAGAAATACAGCTGATGGAAGTCTATTTATAGCTGAAACTAGAACCGAGACGAGTTTCACCTATCAAGTACCTGAAGGAGCGTATAGTATTTTGGTAATTGATAATGGAACTACTTGTTCAGATGGGGCTAATGCTATAGCTACCTTAAACGAACCTAGAGTTGATGTAATTGAAAATATAAATGCAGTTTGTAATGCGGATGGACAACTTACAGTAAGAGGGAGTGGAGGCGACGGTGGACCTTATGAATATGCGTATGTGTTAGCTGGAACTCCTGTAGATGAGGATGGAACTTTAACACCTTCAGACACGTCTGATGACTTTACTGCCGCAACAACAGTAACATTACCTGGTGCTTTAGCTCCCGGTCTGGATTATGATATTTGGGTGCGTGATGGAAGAAACTGTGCGTATATGATAACGGCAGCCGTTATTACAGAAGACCCACCATTACCGGCACCTACATTTCAGGTAAACAATCAGTGTGACGTTTCTGCACCAACTTTTTCTATAGAGGTATTTATGCCAGCAAACATTAGTACTCCAAACTTTACGCTGGGTGGTGTTAGTCAGTTTGGTGTTTTTGATGCGGTTGATAATAGATGGGAGAGCACCTTTATAGTAGGTAGTATTGGAACCTATAGAGTAGATGTCTTAGATGCGAATGGATGCGCTAGTTTTGCAGAACCAGAGGTGTTTCAGGTACTTTCAGCATCTGGTGATTTTACCACAGATCCTAATTGTACTGATTCTAACGGAGTTATAGCCGTTACCGTAAATGGTGGTAGTGGAGATTTTGATTATGAATTACAAGATAATTTGGGAGTCGCTATTACCAGTAATACTTCTGGTACCTTTAATGGAATTGCCGCGGGAGAATATCAGGTTCTAGTAACGGATTATTTGGTTACTAATGGAGCTATAAATTGTACCATATTAGTAGAAAATATTATTAGTATTATTCCTACCGCTCCATTAATTATAGATGATGGTGCAACGAATGTAAGTTGTAACGCTGCAAACGATGGTAGTATCAATATAACCTTAGCAACGGGGACAGATGTTGATGGTATTTCTGAATATAATTTATATTCAGGACAGCTTCCATTACCATCCTCACCAACCCCAATAACTACTAATACTTCAGGTTCTTTTTTAAACTTATCTCCAGGAGATTACGTTGCTCAAGTGGTAACAGATAAGGGATGTACAGATGAAGTAAACATTACGATTACTGAGCCTGCTGTTTTCTCAATTAGTGCCACAGCTCCAGATTTTACTTGTGAAATAGGCGCTAACAGATTTAGCTCAACAATCATAACGGTGTCCGTTGTAGATGTTGGAACCGTCGGGTCTGGATATCAATACAGTATTACAGGATTTTCCAACTACCAAACGGCTAATACTTTTGAAATTATTGATAATGGTACTCCACAAGATATTACGGTGTATGCTATTGATGGTAATGGTTGTCAGTTCACTTTTGATTTGCCAACTATAAACCCTCCTACAGACGTGCTTCCTTCCATTTTGGAGATAGACGCTTTAAATTGTAGAGATGATGAGCGTGTTCGAATACAAGTTATAGGTGCTACAGATTTTACGGTTTCTGTCGTTTCGGTTAACCCAGTAACGCCAGTAACAAACATACCTGGAAACAATTTTGTAGATATGTTTTTACCTGCATCTGGAGATTACCTTTTTGAGGTTACGGATAACACTAGAGGCTGCAGCTACCCTATGCCGGTTCATACAGTTAATTCTCCATTAGAACCTGTGGTTTTTATTAGTGAGGCAAAGGCTGTAAGTTGTTTTGGAACAAATGATGGTGAACTGTTTATAGAAGTGTCTGATTATACAGGAACCTATGATTATACAGTATTTATGGCTGATGATGTGGCTAGAACCACTCCGATAGCTACAGGTAGTTTTGACACAGCTAATTTCCCAGATATAAACGGGGACGCAGCTAGGATTACAGGATTACCAGGAGGAAATTTGATTGTAGAGGTGAATTCTACTGAAATGCCTTTCTGTTCTGCAGATAGTAATGTTGCTAACATAAGAACACCTAATGGTGCTTTACTTGTTAATGCAACACCAGTAGGAAATGTAGGATGTGATAACACAACAGGTGAAATAGAAGCAATAGGTCAAGGTGGCTGGGATACTTTTCCTTACGAGTATAGATTACTTCAAAGTGCCGATGGCGGTGCTACCTATGCAATAGAAGTTACTCCTTATTCCAATATTAATATATTTTCGGGATTGGCATTTGGATTCTTTCAAGTAGAGATTAGAGATATTGAAGGATGTAGTGATACGTTTGATATTGAATTAGAAGAGGTGCCACAAATAAATGCAGGTATTAGACAGCCACAAGGTTTGGATTGCCCTAATGGGAATAATGCTGTTTTGGAAGCTTTTGATCCAACTACAGGAGACATTCTTACAGCGAGCCCTGGCGCTTCTGGAGGTTTCCCAGGTGCAGGATATAATTATAGATTACTTTATTTAAATGGTAATGATAATACAGATGTTGTTTCTTCTAGTGGACTTCAAAACTCACCAACCTTTATTGGTGCAAGTGGTGGTTTTATAAGTGCAGGTTGGTACGCTATAGAAGTATCATCAAGCTTTAATTGCTTGTTTGTAACAGAAGCTTATTTTGTGGACCCACCTCCACCAATTGAACCATTATTAGTGCAAACACGAGTACCTGGTTGTGGTGGTGACGGAGAAATGCGTTTAACTATTGAGAACCCTGATTCATTATTTACATATCAATATTTAAGAATAGAAAATGGTATAGCAATTGGGTCATACATTGATATGGTAGGGACTACTATTTTAATTCCTGGTGTTCAGGGTATTACGTATCAATTTGATGTGCGTAAAACTAGTGCATCAACGACCTGTCTTGCTATTCGTTCTAATGGTATTACCATGACGGATGCAACCGGAATTACTCTATTGCCAAACCTTCCTGATGATATTTCTTGTGCATCTGAATTAGATGGTAGAATTGAATCGTTCGTTAACGGTGGTGTTGGTGATGATTTATTTTATCTATACATAGGTGATCCAGTAGATGCATTTAATCCTGCTGCTTCAGCTACCTTATTCAGAGGGCCGCAAGCTGATGGAACGTTTGAGGCGTTACCAGAAGGAGTTGCTTATTATATTGCAGTAACAAGTGGTGCTAGTTGTATGGATATTGCAGGACCGTTTGAGATAGAACGCCCAGCACCTATTGTATTTAATGCAGACCCAACACCAGTAACCTGTAATGGAGAAACAGATGGCTCCATAACCATTGAAGTAGTCTCTGGTGGTTCTGGCCTTATGGCTTTTGCTATTGCGCCTAATTTTAATGAGTTTTTTACAGACCCTGCAAACCCAGGCTCATACACTTTTGATGAGTTAGCTGCTGGTACTTATGAAATTTTAATTACAGATGAAAGCGGTTGTTTTGAAAAAGATTTTATAACAGTTTTGGAGCCTGATGAACTGCAGGTTGTAAATATCCAAACAACACCTGAGCTTTGTATTGGAGCAAACAATGGAACTGCACAATTTGATATTATTGGAGGAACACCTTTTAACGATCTTAGCGTAAGTCCTACTCCATATTTTGAATTTAAAATTGAAATGATAGACCCTATAGATGAGACAGGAACTGCTATTTTTGCTCCATATTTAGGTGACCTTTTTGAGAATTTACAAGGTGGAGCTTCCTATGCGATTTACGTACAAGATGTTAATCTATGTACAACGACCGAACTGTTTACAGTAGGTATTGGTGTAGATTTAACTGCAGAGCCAATAGTACAATATGGCTGCGAAGGTATTTTCCCTAATAGTACAGTTACTATTCAATTAGAAAATACTAGTCTTTTAAATGATGTAATGTTTGCCTTAGATCCTATTGACCCAACAGATGCAATTACGGCTTCAGCAGGTATAGATAATGTCTGGGGTAATCTAACACCAGGTGATCATACTGTGTACGTTTATCATCAAAATGGATGTACAATATCAGTTGATTTTTCTATTGATGCTTATGATCCGTTAACCTTAACTGCTATAAAAACAGGACCTAATGAAATGGTAGTTACGGCAGAAGGTGGCTATGGTGGCTATGAGTACTTCTTTAACGGAGACTCTTATGGTGATGTTAATGTATTTACCACAAATGTAAGCATGACAGTAAATGCCATGGTTATTGATGCTAATGGATGTAGGGTTGAGGTTATAGTTCCGTTTGAATTTACAGGAATGTTAGACATCCCTAATTTCTTTACGCCAGACGGTGATAACCAAAACGATACATGGTCTGTTAAGAATACGGAGTTTTTCCCTGATATTGAGGTACGGATCTATGACCGCTACGGTAGAGTGGTAGCCAATCTTAAGGCTATTGAAGGATGGGATGGTACGTATGACGGAAAGGCAGTGCCAACTGGTGATTATTGGTATGTGATAAATGCCAATGATAAGGAGAAACAGCGCTATGTTGGACACTTTACACTGTACAGATAAAAGCGAATTAATCTAATATAAATTGAAAAGAAGGCCCCTAATATGGGCCTTCTTTATTTTGTGATATATAGTACTAAACGTTATTGAAGGTCTTATTTTTTGTAGTTTTCCAGTATGAAAAATAGTGCCTGCCTATGTATTAAAAATTATATAAAGAATCAGCGAGTCTATAAAACCTGTTTGGTTTTTCTCTTACTAATGTCACAAGGCTGTTCTGCACAGCAAAAATCCATTCTTATTGATGACAAAATGGAGACTGTTGTAAATGAAACCTTAAATTATTACTTGTACTTTCCAGAAGATTATACGGCTGAAACAAAAGAGAAGTTTCCTTTGCTACTGTTTTTGCACGGAGGAGGAGAATCTGGAGATAGTTTGGTGACTGTAAAACGTAATGGCCCGCCAAAATTGATAGCCCAAGGGAAAAAATTTCCATTTTTAATTCTTGCTCCACAAAATCCATATCAAAATAAATGGTGGAACACAAGAGCTGTAAAACAGCTATTGGATACCATTGTAGCGAATAATGCGATAGATACTGATAGAATATACCTTACTGGATTAAGTAGGGGAGGAGGAGCAGCTTGGGAAATGGCAGTGCAATATCCAAATACCTTTGCTGCAATGGCTGTAGTATGCGGTATGACTCCAGTACCATATGCATCATGGATCGATCGTGAAATGCCTATATGGGTTTTTCATGGTGATCAAGATAAATCTATTCCAGTGACAGAATCGGATACTATGGTAGCCAAACTTAAAGAAATGGGCTATGATATTAAATATACCAGATACACTGGTGTAGGTCATAATTCTTGGATACAAGCATATGATACAGAGGAGTTATATGAGTGGTTTGAAGAACAAAGCAAAGGGCATTGAAACTCGTGTCTTACGAATTATTGAGCTGTTTTTTTAACACAGTGAACTACGATTAGTTTGTCCAGATAATTTTTAGTGAAGAATAAATAATTAGTTCCACCATCCTTTAATTTTAGTTTTTTTCTGATGATTGAAACACTATCAGGGAAATTTCTAGTACTTACATTAGCTTGTGTTAAGCCCAGTTGTTTCACTTCTTTTTTGTTATAACTAACGACCTGTTTAATCCTAAAAACTCTGCCTGGAAAACGGAATAGCTCGGTTGCTGTGTAAAGGTGAGAATGTGTATGTAATTTATTAACTTTTAAACGCTCACTTATTAATTTAAATGCGCCAGATTTTAAAAGAGCTGCATTAGGTTCATAAAGATATTCTTGTGGTTCAGAAAACTCAGGGATAGCTTGTTTTTCATCTTGAGCCGAAAATTCAAATACCTCATTGTGTTCCTTTGTGAGGTTTACTGTTTTAATTAAAGATTCTCCCTCAAATCCATTTTTAAGTTCCCATAATACTTCCTTTACATCATTATCCACAGCAATAATATGGATTTGTCTTATGTGTTTTAACTGACTAATTCCTATAGTAAGATCTAGTAGAGGTCCAGTTTTTATGAGGATGTTATCAGACTTAAAAAAAAATAAATCTAAATGCTTTGTAATATCTGGTTCGC
This sequence comes from uncultured Maribacter sp., assembly GCA_938038975.1. Lineage (GTDB taxonomy): Bacteria > Bacteroidota > Bacteroidia > Flavobacteriales > Flavobacteriaceae > Maribacter. The sequence continues at coordinate 18,866 of CALHVP010000261.1, forward strand.
AATCAGACAGGTAATAGACTTTTTTGTTTGTATTTGACCTTCTGGACGGATCAATATAAATCCAATCTAGTTTTACTTTTAGATCGTTTAAAAACTGAATCCCATCACTGTGAATAAAATCAATAGTAGATACACCCATTTTTTCAAAATTGCTTTTAGCAATTTTAGAAAGTATTTCGTTTTTTTCAATATGAAATACATGTTTAACCACTTTACAGAATGCATGTGTGTCCACACCAAATCCGGCTGTGAGGTCAGCTAAATAATTTCCACTTACAAGATTAGCCTTATATTTTGCTGTAAGCTCAGATGAGGTTTGAGAAATATTAAGTTTGTTAGCAAAGTAGCAGTTCTTTAAAGCGTACCAGGTAGGTAGCTTTTTTTTAGCTTTCTGTTTTGCCTCTATTTGTTCTGCCAGTTCTTTTGAAGAAACTTCTGGGAAAGAAGATTTTTGAAATAGTAAAGTTGGAATATCAACATTCAAATTGTTGTTAATAAACGCTTGTACATCTACTCGTAGAATAGCTTCGTTCATGAGCTTCCTACAGGTTTTTAGTTAATGATTTTACGATTTTATTATCAGCTAAAAATTGTTTCAAGATCACCTTAATTGCTGTATATCCAGGAACCGCGATGATCATACCAACTACGCCAAATAATAAGCCTGCAATAATAATCACTAAGAAAATTTCTAATGGATGGGATTTAACGCTATTTGAAAATATAAAAGGTTGCGAGAAAAAATTATCAACCAGTTGTCCAATAACTAAGCCAATAACAACATAGCCCGTATTAGGAAGAATAACAGTGCTGAAATCAGCGCCAAGATTACTAGTCATAGTAAGTAGAATCATAAGAACGCCCCCAATAATAGGACCTATGTAGGGTATTATGTTAAAAAGAGCACATAAGAATGCAATTACAATTGCATTTTCTATACCTACAACAAGCAGTACAACTGTGTAAATAACAAAGAGAATGAAAATTTGAAGCAATAAACCCACAAAATACCTGGATAACAAACTGTTAATTTTATTGATGCTGTTTACGGTGCCTTTTTCTTTTGTGTTGGGAACAAATATTAATAACCCATTTTGAAAGAGTTTACTGTCTTTTAAGAAAAAGAACGAAATGAATAATACCGAGAAAAGACCAATGCTTAGAGAGCTAAGAACATTTAAAAATGAGTTAAGGAAGTTTGGAATAAAATTCAGATTTAAGCCTTCCAGAATATTTTTTTCAATATCTGTTTCTTGTATGACATCATTTACTGTGTGTGTGGAAAGTCCTAGGTATTGAGTTACCTCGTAATAAAGTGTGTTTAGACTTTTTTGAAGCTCATCAATATTTAAAAGAGATAAGTTTTTACTCTGTTCGGTAATTAAGGGTATAAATAGAGCGAACAGACTAGCGATAAAACCAATCATAACTAGCATAGCTAATATGACAGCAAGTATGTTTGGGAATTTAAGTTTTTGTTTTAGAAAAAAAACAATGGGTCTACCAATTAGAGCAATTACTGCTGCGATTGCGAGATAAGCTAAAACAGAACGAATTATGTATAGGAAATATAGAATTAATAGGATTCCAGTGATTATTCCAATAGCCCTTAGCAATCCGTTTGCAATGGTTTTAGAGGTCATATGTTAATTTTTAAATACGTATGATATGATATTAGCACCCATTTTTAAAGCTCTTAACCGTATTTCTTCTGGGTCATTGTGAACTGCTGGATCTTCCCAGCCGTCTCCTAAATCAGATTCAAAAGTAAACAAAAGCACTAAACGTTGTTCGTAGAAAATGCCAAGTGCCTGAGGACGTTGCCCATCATGTTCATGAATTTTTGGTAGCCCTTTCGGAAAACTATATTTTTGTTTAAAAATCGGATGATCAAGTCCGATTTCTTCTAGTGGGGTACTCGGGAACAATGCTTCTAATTGTTTGGTAACATAAGGTTTCATTCCATAATTGTCATCAATATGTAAAAAACCACCCGAAATTAAATACGTTCTTAGATTCTCTAACTCCTCGCCTGAGAATACCACATTACCGTGCCCTGTCATATGCAGAAAGGGGTATTGGAAAATAGAACTACTACCTGCTTCAACTGTTTGAGGCTTATTAATTAGCTGTGTGCCAATGTTGTTGTTACAAAAACTAATAAGATTAGGAAGTGCAGTAGGGTTAGCGTACCAATCACCACCGCCATTATATTTGAGTATTGCTAGTTCCTGACCGCTTAACTGGAAAGCTAACATCAAAATAAATAAAGGTAAAATTCGGTTAAGTTGAATCATGTACTATATATCGTCTAAGTCTCAAATTTACACATTGTAGAATGAATATAAGTTCGGTAGCGTATAGATGCTGAAGATTAATTGTCTATGCTACTATTCCTGTGCTTATCCATTATTTGTTAAGGCTACGGTAGTACAGGCGACTATTGCTGCTGTTTCTGTTCGCAACCTTGTTTTGCCCATAGAGATAGGCATATAGCCTTTTCCCTTAGCTAACTTTATTTCATTGCTATTAAAATCTCCTTCGGGGCCTATTAAAATTGTAATAGGCTGGTCTGCAGCTAGTTTTCGTTTTAATTCATGTCGTTCTGTTTCTGCACAATGGGCGATAAATAACAAACCTTCTTGATTATTTTCTAAGAACGATTGTAAAGACGTTAAAGGATTAATTTTTGGTAAATAGGCTTGAAATGACTGTTTCATTGCAGATTGCACTACTTTTTCAAATCGTTCTATTTTAATAGATTTTCTTTCAGATCTATCACAAAGAATAGGTGTTATTTCGTGAACTCCTATTTCTGTAGCTTTCTCAAGAAACCATTCGTACCGATCATTCATTTTAGTAGGAGCAACTACCATATGTAATCTATGTTTGGTAGGATGTATTTTTTTTACACGCACAATTTCTATACTACAAGCTTTGGGATTGTCTTCTGTAATAATAGCGAATAGAAATAAACCTTTGCCATTGGTTATCTGTAGATTGTCTCCAACTTTTTTCCGTAATACCCGTATTATATGTTTACTCTCAAAGGTGTCAAACGTAAAAGTTTTAGTATCTTTTTCTAGGTTTGGATTGTAAAATAGTTGCATAATTTCTGTTTAAAAGGTGTATCTAGCCTTTGCGGTAATATTTTGTTGAGCAAATAATCCTTTTTTATATTTTAGATAACCTACAATACCAATCATTGCGGCATTATCTGTACAATAATCAAAAGGTGGTATGTGCACTTTCCAAGCGTGTTTCTCTTTAGCTTGCAGTACTGCTTTTCTAATACCGGAATTAGCAGATACACCCCCGCCTATTGCAATTGTTTTTATACCAGTTTGATTAACAGCTTTTTGTAATTTTTTCATTAAAATAGTTACAATAGTATACTGTATAGAAGCACAGATGTCTGCAAGATTCTCATGTATAAAATTGGGATTATCCTTTACATTTCTTTGTATAAAATATAAAATATTTGTTTTAAGTCCGCTAAAACTAAAATTTAACTCTTTTACATTTGGAATAGGAAAATCAAAAGCAAAGGGATTACCATTCTGGGCATGGGTATCAATCAAGGGTCCGCCAGGATAGGGTAATCCAAGAATCTTAGCACTTTTGTCAAAAGCTTCCCCTACTGCATCATCTAGTGTTTGTCCAAGTACCTGCATTTCAAAATAATCCGAGACTTTTATGATTTGGGTATGACCTCCACTTATAGTTAAAGCTAAAAAAGGAAATCTAGGAGGTTTCATTTTTTCCTCTTTGATAAAGTGAGCCAAAATGTGGGCTTGCATATGATTTACCTCAATTAATGGTATACCTAAACCAAGGGCTAAGGACTTTGCAAATGATGTGCCTACTAAAAGAGATCCCATAAGTCCTGGTCCGCGGGTAAATGCTATGGCTGATAACTGTTTTTTATCGATATTTGCTTTAGCCAAGGCTTGATTGACGACGGGGACAATATTTTGCTGGTGTGCACGGGAAGCAAGTTCGGGCACAACTCCACCATATTCCTCATGAATTTTTTGACTTGCAACCACGTTGCTTAACACAATATTGTTCTGCAATACGGCTGCAGAAGTGTCGTCGCAAGAGGATTCTATTGACAGTATATAAATAGTTTCGTTTTCCAACGTTTTTGGAATAAAAATTGAATGACAAAGGTAAAACATAAAGCCCTATCAAAAAATTAAGGAAAATACTGATCAGAATTTTATTGGTTCTGCTGTTGATATGTATTTTGGGGACGATGGTACTTTCCTTACCTGTTGTTCAAACCAGATTAGCAAAATATGCTACCAAAACGCTGAATACCGAATTTGGAACTAACATTAATATTGATAAGCTTCGATTTTCTTTAATTTCTTGGGATACGTCTATTAAAGGTATTTATATAGAAGATTATAAAAAAGACACGCTGTTTTTTGTGGATGAATTGAAAACCTCCGTTTTGAGTTTAGGCAAAATGGCTAGCGGAAGATTAGAGTTTGGTGATATTGAAGTAAATAAACTTCATTTTAAGTTAAAAAGTTACTACGGTGAAAACACAACGAACATTAATGTTTTTGTAGATAAATTGGATGATAAGAAACCTAGGAAGCCAGGTGCGCCTCCCTTTTTCTTTTCTTCTTCATTTGTGGACATTAAAGAAAGCAGGTTTCAATATATCGATGAAAATTTAGAAAATCCTCAAGCACTATTATTTATTAATTTAAATATTGCTGCCAACGAGTTTCAGATCTTAGGACCACAAGTAGCTACCAGAATAGATGAAATGTCTTTTTTAAGTAATAGAGGTATTGTTGTAGAAAACTTAGCGACCGATTTTAAGTATACCAAGGAGCAAATGCGTTTTGACTCTTTAAAAATAAAAACACCGCTATCTAAATTAGATGGGAATCTAGTATTTAATTACAATCGAGAGGACTTAATAGATTTTGTCAATAAAGTTGAAATTGATGCGAACTTTCAAGAATCTACGGTGTCTTTTGATGAGATAAATTTGTTATACAATGAATTTGGAAAAGGAAAGTCAGCTACGTTTACTTCAAATATTAGCGGTGTGCTAAATGATTTGAATACAGACGACCTTCTTTTGTTTTCGGATAATACAGGAATTAGAGGAGACTTTAATTTTAAAAACCTTTTTAACAAGCAAAAGCCATTCATCTTAGATGCGCAGATGAAAAACGTTACCAGTAATTATTATCAGCTTAATGCTTTATTGCCAAATTTAATAGGAAATTCTTTGCCGTCCACATTTGATACCTTTGGACAGTTTACGGCTAGAGGAAATGCGTTGATAACAGAGTCGTCAATAGCCGCTAAAGTAAATTTAAATACCGCGGTAGGTAGCAGTTATGCAGATATAGTTCTTACAGATTTTAATAATATTGATAACGCTACCTACAAGGGGTTTGTTTCTTTGATAGATTTTGAATTAGGGAGTTTTACAGGTAGAAAAACGCTGGGGAAAACGACTTTAGATTTTAATGTAGAAGGCAAAGGATTTGTAAAGGAAAAGCTAAACACCATTGTTGCTGGACAGGTATATTCCATTGAATTTAATGGTTATGATTATAAAGATTTAAAGGTTTCCGGTGTTTTAAAAGACCAATTGTTTGACGGAGCATTAAGTAGTAATGACCGTAATGTAAGATTTGACTTTAAGGGTCTCGCTGATTTTTCTAAAGATCGTAATAATTTCAATTTTAATGCAAATGTTGCCTATGCAGATTTTAAAACTTTAAACTTTATAAAGGATAGCGTTTCTATTTTTAAAGGAAACGTAAGTATGGATATTAATGGGACTACTTTAGATGATTTGGTAGGGAATATTAGTTTTACACGCACCAGCTATGAGAACGTAAATGATATTTATTACTTTGATGATTTCGCCGTAACCTCTTCCTTTGATGATGATAGAACAAGAACTATTAATATTAATTCGCCGGATATTATAACCGGTTTTATGAAAGGTAATTTTAAGGTTAGCGAGTTAGGTAAACTTGTGCAGAATTCTTTGGGTAGTATTTACACTAATTACCGCCCTTTTAAAATTTCAAATGGGCAAAATCTTGCTTTTAATTTTAAGATTTATAATAAAATTGTTGATGTTTTTTTTCCTGAGGTACGTTTTGATCCCAATACGTATATCAAAGGAAAAATTGTTGCAGATGTAGGAGATTTTAAACTTAATTTCGAATCACCTAGTATAGCAGCTTATGGAAATTCTGCTGACAATATCGAAGTAAAAATTGACAATAAGAATCCGTTGTTTAATACCTTTATCTCCGTTGGGGATTTAAAAACCCCGTATTATGACTTCAAAGATTTTAACCTAATCAACACAACCTTAAAAGACACTTTGTTTTTTAGGTCTGAATTTAAAGGGGGATCTGGTTTAAATGATAGTTATAATCTTAATTTCTATCACACCTTCAATACCGATAACAAATCTGTTATTGGATTAAAAAAATCTGACATTAATTTTAAGGGGAATAAATGGGTGTTAAATAAGGATGGAAATTCAAAAAATAAAGTGATTTTAAACCGATCATTAGATAGTATTACGATTGAGGAAATTGTAATGAACAATGAGCAACGGGAACAAATACGCCTTAAAGGTCAGTTAGCAGATTCCACGTATAAAGATTTAGAATTGCAGTTTAAAATCGTGTCACTAAACAAAATTACGCCCGTAATAGATAGTTTAAAACTTCAAGGAGAGGTAAACGGCAACCTTAATATTCTTCAAAAAGATGGAATCTATTTACCATCATCTAATCTTAATATTGATGATTTTGGTATTAATGATATCCCATTGGGAGATATGTCTATAAGTATAGTTGGTAATAGAAATCTAACGGAGTTTCAAGTAAATTCTCAACTTACGGAAAATGGTATTGAGAAATTTGGTGTTGTAGGTAAAATAGAAAATAAAGGTAACATTCCAAAAGCTAATTTGGTTGCCAATTTTAAAGATTTTAATTTGGAGCCATTTAGTCCGTTAGGAGAAACTGTACTTGACAATATTAGGGGAGATGTAGATGGTAGAGTTACAATTACAGGAGAAGTAGACAATCCAAATTTTAATGGACTCCTTACTTTAGATAATGCAGGGATTGCTGTGCCCTACCTTAATGTAGATTACGGTTTTGCTCGTAATTCTAGGGTTAAATTATCAGATCAGACTTTTAATTTTGAAAACATAGCACTTACGGATGTTGACAAAGGAACTAAGGCTACATTAGATGGGTCTATTACTCATAGTTATTTTAAAGATTGGGTTTTAAATCTTAATGTAGATACCAATAATGACCGATTTTTAATTCTAAATAAAGATTTTAAGGAGGGCGATTTATATTATGGTACAGGTTACCTAAATGGTTCAGGACGAATTTTTGGCCCAACTACAGCCCTTAATATAAATGTGAATGGAAAGACAGCTAAAGGAACGTCACTTAAAATTCCTTTAAGCGATGTAGCTAGTATTGGCGATTATTCATTTATTAATTTCACCGAAAAGAATACTGTAAAAACGATTAAAGAGCAAAGAAGTTTAAAAGATTATCAAGGGGTAGAGTTAGAGTTTGACTTAGATATTACACCAGATGCAGAAGTGGAAATTGTAACGGATACCAAAACAGGCAGTTCTTTGAAGGGTACAGGAGTAGGTATTATGCTATTACAAATTAATACCAATGGTAAATTTGAAATGTACGGAGATTTCGTTGTCGTAACAGGGGATTTTAACTACAAGTTTGGGGGTTTTATTGATAAAAAATTCAAGGTAAAACCTGGAGGTACGATTAATTGGGATCAGAAACCCTTGGAGGCAGATTTAAATATGGAAGCAGTTTATTCTTTAAACGCTAATCCTGCCCCTCTGTTAGATAACCAACAATTTACCAGAAGGATACCAACAGATGTAGTAATTAAATTAACTGGGGAGTTACAAAAGCCAGATATTGAGTTTGGGATAGAGTTTCCAGGTACCAATTCTATTGTTCAATCTGAGTTAGAATATAGGCTTCAAGATCCTACTGTAGAGGAAAAAAATGCCATATTTCTATTGGGGCAAGGTACTTTTGTTAACGATCAAAGCGGTATTAACCAACAAGCAATTACCGGTAATTTAATACAAACGGCATCTGGAATGTTTAATTCGCTATTATCTGGAGATAATGATAAATTTAATTTAGGCTTATCCTACGAGCAAGGACTTATTGATCGTAATGCAGATATTGAAACGGATGATCGTATTGGCTTGACTGTATCTACACAAATAAGTGATAGGGTCTTGTTCAATGGCCAAGTAGGTGTTCCTGTAGGAGCATCTAGTGAGAATTTAGTTGCTGGAGATTTTGAAATTCAGTTGTTATTAAATGAAACAGGGACGTTAAGTGCAAAATTCTTTAGTCGGCAAAGAGAAATCCAAGCATTTTTACCAGATCAGCAAGGTTCTACCCAAGGAGCAGGTCTTTCTTACGAGGTAGATTTTAATACATTTAAGGAGCTGTTTAGAAAAATTTTAAAGAAGAATCAAAATTCTAAAATTACAGCACCTAACAAGGAAAAAGTTTCAGATAGTATCGATAAATAGTATGCATATTATGCTGTTTTTTGAATTCTAAAGCTGAAATCTATCATCTTCAATGTTAGTAAATTACAGGTTTACATTAAATTTTGGTAAAATCGTAACTACGAAAACGTTATTGTTGAAATTATTGTGCTCA
>CALHVP010000262.1 GCA_938038975.1 uncultured Maribacter sp.
TGGCTGTGCAAAAAATAGTATTCTTAAAAAAGATACAAGCTGGTGAAGTATTGGAGAGTTTAGTTGCGAATGATGCCATGTTAGAAAAGTATGTGGAAAATGTACCTGACTTAGCATATGACCTAATGGATTTATCCACAAAGCCAACTACAATAATCTACGACCATCCAAAAGAAATTGCAAATTCACTTTTAGGGCTAAAAGGTTGCTTTGCCGTGCGCGTTGCTACCGATAAGTTTTGCCAATACCTCATCAATAAATTTAAAAAACCTGTAGTTGCTATTCCCGCAAATACTGGAAGTGGTAATACCCCTAAAAGAATTGAAGATATACCTCAGGCAATTTTAAAAGATGTAGCATATGTGGTAAATTTGCAAAAGGAAAACAATGCATACAAGCAATCGAGTATTATAAAATTGGGCAGCGATGGTATTGTCAGAATTATAAGGGAATAAGGCAGGAGAACGACCAATGAATTACAAACAGGCATTAACAAACAATATATTTCAAATTATAGGTAAAAGTGCTGATGAATTAGGACTTGAAACCTATGTGATTGGTGGTTTTGTGCGAGACTTTTTTCTAAACAGAGGCACTGCTAAGGATATAGATATTGTTGCAATTGGCAGTGGTATAGAACTGGCTAAAAAAGTAGCATCAAATTTAAAAGGAGAGCCAAAAATTTCTGTTTTTAAGAATTTTGGAACTGCAATGATCAAGCATAATGGTATTGAGCTAGAATTTGTTGGTGCAAGAAAAGAAAGTTACGATAGAGATAGTCGTAACCCAGCAGTAGAATCTGGCACTTTGCAAGATGATCAAATGCGGCGCGATTTTACTATTAACGCACTAGCCTTTTCTATTAATAGTAAGACGTTTGGAGATTTAAAAGATCCTTTTCAAGGAATAACAGACCTAGAAAATAAATTATTAAGAACCCCTTTAGATCCAGACACTACATACTCAGATGACCCACTAAGAATGATGCGTGCAGTGCGTTTTGCCACTCAATTAGGATTCACAATAGCATTACCTTCACTACAGTCTATTACTGATAACAAAGAACGGTTAAAGATTATTTCCCAAGAACGTATTGTAGATGAACTTAATAAAATTATGCTAACACCAAAACCTTCATTAGGTTTTTCCTTGTTACATAAGACAGGTCTTTTAGATATTATTTTGCCAGAACTAACCGCTTTGCAAGGTGTTGAAGAAATAGAAGGACAAAGACACAAAGATAATTTTTGGCATACTTTAGAGGTAGTTGATAATATTTGCCCTAACACAGATGATCTTTGGTTACGTTGGGCGGCACTCTTGCATGATGTTGGAAAAGCACCAACTAAAAAGTTTCATAAAAAGTTAGGATGGACATTTCATGGGCACGAATTCGTGGGCTCAAAAATGGTATACAGGATATTTAAGCGCTTGCGTATGCCATTGAATGACAAAATGAAATTCGTTCAAAAAATAGTTTTGATGAGCTCTAGACCAATTGTTCTTTCAGAGGATTATGTAAGCGACTCTGCAGTGAGACGTTTGGTATTTGAAGCAGGTGATAATGTTGAAGATTTAATGACTTTGTGTGAAGCGGACATCACCACCAAAAATGAAAAAAAACAGCGGAAATATAAGAACAATTTTAAAATTGTCCGTGAAAAAATAATCGAAGTAGAAGAACGTGATAGGGTTAGAAATTTTCAACCTCCAATTAGCGGAGAAGAGATTATGGCGACTTTTGATTTAAAACCTTCCAAGGAAATAGGTATTATTAAAGACTATATTAAAGAAGCAATTCTTGAAGGCGAAATTCCGAATGAATTTGATGCAGCAAAAGCACTCATGTTAAAAAAAGGAAATGAATTAGGACTTAAAATAAAATCCATATGATATCATTCAGAAAACTGGCTAAAGCTTCTCTGATTCTTGTGTACTTGGTTATTGTCGCAGGAGCTTTTGTACGCATGACCGGCAGCGGTATGGGTTGCCCCGATTGGCCTAAATGCTTTGGATATTACATTCCGCCAACAGAAGCTTCAGAATTAGAATGGGAACCAAATAGAGTATATAAAGAAGGACAGGTAATTATTGTAAACGAAAGTTTAAAAGTAGCAAACACAAACTTTACAACTAAGAACAACTTCGACACTTCCAATTGGGTAGATTATACCAAGCATGATTATGCCATCTTTAACCCGTGGCACACTTGGATAGAGTTTATTAATCGATTGCTGGGAGCTTTAGCAGGCCTAGCAACATTAGCTTTAGCACTTGCCTCTCTGCGCTATTGGAAAAAACAAAAATCTGTCACCTTACTTTCTTGGCTAGTAGTATTTGGAATGGGCTTCCAAGGATGGCTTGGAGCAACAGTAGTATATTCTGTACTCCAGCCATTTAAAATTACATTACATATGCTAATGGCTTTGGTTATTGTTGCCTTCCTCTTGTATTTAATATTTAAAGTAAATAAAGAATCGAAGGGTATATCATACGATAAAACAACGTTAATTATAGCAATATTTGCATTGGGGTTAACACTAATTCAAATAATACTAGGTACACAAGTTAGAGAATTTGTAGACCACCAAATAGATATACTAGGCCCTAATGCCAAGAACTTATGGCTTCAAGACCCTACCATACAGTTTTATATTCATAGAAGCCTCTCTATAGGTATTTTATTAATCAACGGAATTTTAGCTTATAGAATATTAAAACTTAATCTAGGGCATTTAAAAATATATTGGGTTCTTTTTATTTTAACCCTAGAGATATTCTCTGGTATCGCCATGTACTACATAGATTTCCCCTTTGGCAGCCAGACCTTACATTTAGTCTTAGCTGCAATTCTATTTGGGGTTCAGTTCTATTTAGTTTTAGATGCAATAAAGCCTAGAACAAATCTTAAAACTTCGTAACTTTGCCTTCCCACAAAATAAAGGCATGGTCTATAAAATTAGGATAATACTGGATGCTAAGGAAGATATTTTCCGTGATTTGGAAATTGAAGCCAATAACTCTTTAGAAGAATTTCATAATGCTGTTGCGCAGGCTTTTGGTTTCTTAGGAAACGAAATGGCTTCTTTTTACACCTGTGATGAAGAATGGAAACAAGATGAGGAAATAGCTTTATTCGATATGAGTGAATCTGGCTCTGATGTTAGATTAATGAATGAAACGTTTTTAGAAGATACGCTAAGCGAGCAAACACCAAAACTAATTTACGTTTACGACTTTATGAGTATGTGGACCTTCTTTGTAGAACTTGCAGATATAGTAGAAAAAGAAGATGGACGTTCCTATCCAAACGTACTTTTTAGTTTTGGAGAACTCCCGGAAACACCACCTGAGAAGAACTTTAAAGCAGAAAGTAGCACTTTTGATTTTGATGATACTTTTGATAATTATGATGATCTTGATTTTGATGAAAACTGGAATTAACAGATTCAAAATAAGTTTCTAAATTGTTTACATATTAAAGATTTACAAGATAGGTAGGTAATTTAATTTATCGCATTAACTCGAAAATATTTTCATCTTGGTGAAAATTAAAATAACAAAACATACTAATGATTAACTTATACGCCACACAAATAGAACATATATCCGTTCACAGAGTAGGTAACAAGAATAAGAATGAGGGTGTGTTTTTATCATCAGAACCTTTTTCATTAAATGATGAAACAACTGGATTATTAAAAGAATACTTTTTTAAACCTTTTAGAGAAAAAGAAGAGAACTACTACAAACTTACCAATGAGGTAGACTTAGAGTTTAATGAACTATATAAAATAGCAAGCGAAGTTTTTACAGATAATTCTAGTAGTCATTATAATTCAAAAAAAATAGCAACTCACTTATTTGAACAATCCAATCATCCTCATATTAAAAGTGGAGAGGTATATGTTACGTATCTAACAGGAATTCTATTAGACAATCAGAAAGTAGATGCTATTGGTATTTTCAAAAGTGAAATGAAACATGACTTTCTTCAATTTCAAGAAAACAGCGCTAACTTAGATATCATTGTGCAACAAGGTATCAACATCAATAAACTAGATAAAGGCTGCCTTATTTTTAATACAAATAAGGAAGAAGGATATAAAGTTCTCTCTGTAGATGGTAATAAATATGATACAAAGTATTGGTTAGAACATTTTTTAGGGGTAGATGCTTTATCGGATGATAATTTCAAAACAAAAAACTACCTTAAATTCTGTCAGAACTTCGCAAAGGATGTAGTATTGCCTGCAGAAGACAAGCAACAAGAAGTATTATTCATGAATAGGGCGGTGAATCATTTTGCAAAAAACGATGCTTTTGAAGAAACAGATTTTTTGAATGATGTAATGGAAAATCCGGAACTTATTCCAGAGTTTAAACATTATAAAGTAGAAAAAGGACCAAAATACAGTATAGAAGATGTATCTAATTTTGACATAGCTAACAAGGCAGTTTCAGATGCAAGAAAGAAGATTAAAAATGTGATTAATCTTGACACCCATATTCAAATCAAATTAGATTTTATTAACCCAGAATCTGCTCAGAAATTCGTAGAAAAAGGCTGGGATGAAGAACGTCAGATGTATTATTACTTAGTTTATTTTAACAAAGAAGAGAAAAATTAAACATACCGAACTGTCAAAAAAAATGAGTCTACCTCCAGAAGTAGACTCATTTTTTTTGACATATATTTATTTTTTAAATCTTTATATTATGTTCCATAATTTGCTTCATACTCACATCTTCATAATTTCTTTTCACAAACTGCAAAGCTAAATCTAAGACTTGCCCCATAGTTTTACAATTTTTAAAATTAATATCTTGCGTTAGCTCGTAAATCTGCTCTCTAAGCAACGCTATGTTTTCCTTTGTAGAAATTTTATCAGTCTTTACTATTGCTCTTAACTTTTTTATCCGATTCCCTGAACTTAATATTCTTTTTGCCACAATGGAACGTTCTTCTAATTTATACTGATCCACCGAATCTGTCAGTAATTTAGTTTGAACTAATTCTACCATTTTAAAATTTTCTTTAAAGAACTGTGGCCTATATACCTTTAACTTTCCTTCAAAACACTGTTGGTCAAAATCAATTGCGCGTATCCTATACACCACATGGTCAAAATCATGCACAGGAACAATAACATAATTATAACTTCGCATGTCCCCTAATAGACGAATCATACAGCGTTCATTAAACTTTACAAATTCCTTTGCAAGCTGTGATTTTTCGGATTCAGAGCATTTAGGCAACATATTTTTAATAAACTCATCCCCCGGAATACCCGCAATATGCTCTTCTATTAATGTGTCTTTGTATACTAAAAAGTTTAAATTATAGGGAGATAACATATGCTCCAATTCTAGACCATATATACGAGAAGCATCTGTCTTTTTTATATAAAAATAAGTGAAGTTATCATTAAGTATGTTCCTAATTTTGATTCGAAAAGGTTTTGAGTTTCCAAAGGTGCAGAAATCAACAGCATCAACATTTAGATACTGATTTATGTTATTACTACCATCAGAATGAAGTATCGAGTATACTTTTTTTAAACTATCATCTATTTCTTTACGCTCATATTCAGAGTAATAAACTCTAATCCATAAGGTATCTTCATCATTCTTATCATAGACCACAACAGAACCAGAAAAGCGCAATAAATCTTCATAAAAAATAGGAATTTCAATTTTTCGATTATAATTAGATAGGTACTCATCTAATCTTTTATTTACCGGATAAGCAGGTTTTTTTTTGGACATCAATCGTTCTTCCATAGTCTTCAATTTTCCATCTAAAGGTACAAATTAAGCAACAAGTGGTAGAGGATAGTAAAATATCAATAAAGCCACTAAACACAGGCTATTTGAAATAACTATCCTATTGAAGAAACAGAGTACACAACAGCAATCCGTTGGTTGACAACAAATCGTTGCCCAAGCTGGGAAAATTTGGTTTTTTAGCGCATTGTTTTAAAGGAATTGTATTTATATGAAAAAATTACTTTTACTCTTGGCCGTTTTTTTTGCATTTGTTGGGCACGCACAGCTTAGTGACCTTCACTATTTACCACCTTTGAAACAAGGTCAAAATCGTCAAGGTATAGACCAACAGGCAATATATCTTTCCACTCCGGAGCCTACGACTTTTACCGTAAACGCCTATCGAGGTACAAACACAGCTCCTGTGGCAACTTTTAATATTTCTAAAACTAACCCTGCAGTTTATAATCTGGGTAGAGGAGACAACAACATAACTCTTGTAGATAATGCCAATACAGGTATAGTCTTAACCAACTCGGGACTCCGTTTTGAATCGCCTAGCGGTAATAAATTTTACGTTAACTACAGAGGTAGTAGTGCCGCGCAATCCGCTTCGCTAACTTCAAAAGGAAGACAATCCCTAGGGCAACGTTTTAAGTGGGGTGGAGTGCCTAACTTAGGCGCACACGCTTCAAAATCGAATACGCTAGGTGTCATGGCAACCGAAGACAACACTGTAGTTCGTCTTTTTGGTTATGATCAAGACTGTGAATTTAGAGTAGATACGAATAGAGCAGGAATAATTGACGATACTTACACAATTACTTTAAACGCGAATGAATCCTTTGTTTTTGAGACCTATATAGGTACCGCACCAACGCAAGCGCATGAAGACGGGTGGATTGGAGCAACAGTAGAATCGGATAAAGATATTGTTATTAGTAACGGCTCTATAAACTTTGGGCGTCAAGTAGGTGCCACAAATAGAGATGCAGGTATTGATCAACCTGTTCCTGAAAGCAAACTAGGGAAAGAATATGTTTTTGTAAGAGGTAACGGTAATGTAAATGGTTGGACAGAGTTTCCGTTAGTCATTGCAATTGATAATAACACTCAAATTTATGTGAACGGTGGAAATTTACCTATTGCTACAATAGACGAGGGAGAATATTACGAAATTCCTAGTTCTTATTTTTCTACGAATACGGCTGGAGCTAATATGTTTGTACAAACATCTAAAGACGTTTATGCATATCAATGTATGGCGGGTGCCTCTACAGCATATACGCAAGGTCTTAATTTTGTAGCCCCAGTAAATTGTTTGTTACCAGATGTCATGGATAACATACCAGATATAAGAAATATGGCTGGCACTTCCATAACAGGTGGGGTGACTATTATCGCTGCCGTTAATACACCAGATGCTAATATTGTAGTCACTGATGGAAATGGGCCTGTAACCTTACCTGCTTCTACTCCCGTCTCAGGATCTAGTGACTGGAAAACGTTTTTTATACCAAATCTTAATGGAAATGTAGATGTACAATCTACTGGTCCAATGGCAGTTGGATTTTTTGGTTATAATGGGGCTAGAGGTGTTGCTGGTTATTTCTCAGGTTTTGACACCGTACCCGAAGTAATTTTAGAAATTAGAGGTGGAACAGGTTGTTTTGTTGGTTCCGAAATTTACGAAGCATCTAGTAATTTTGATGCCTATCAATGGTTTGAAGATGGTATTCTAATTCCAGGCGCAAATAGCGTAAGTTATGAACCTTCAGGCGCTGGCGATTTTTTTGTACGAGGAACAAAAGGACCCTGTACGTATGATAGTAATGCGATTAGAGCTTTGTATTGTGACCCAGACATTGTTATTAATAAGTCGGTTGACAAACCGGAAATAATGGAAGGCGAAACCGCAACTTTTACCATTAAAGTAAGAAACCTAGGGGTTGGGCCGATTACAAACTTACAACTAACTGATAATCTCCCAGCGGGCCTATCATTTGTAAGTGCTTTTACTATTGATGGAAGTTGGAGTGGTAATACATGGAACATAGGAACCTTAGATGGTGGTTTAACTGCCGAGCTAGAAATAGAAGTTCGAGGTGATGAGATTGATACTTTACCGTTGGTTAATATACTAAATACGGTGACACATACTCAAGATCAGGTAGACACCAATACATCAGAAGATATTCCATCAACAAGTATTATTGTACATAATGATTTTGATAATGATGGGGTTAGAGATATTATAGATGTAGATGATGATAACGACGGTATTTATGATAGTGAAGAATGTTCTACCGATATTTGTTTTGAAGCAATTCTAAACGAAAGTTTTGAATCACCTGTAATTCCTAATGCCACTTATAGAATTCTTAATGAGACTAGTGTTCCTGGTTGGTTAACTACAGCAACGGATGGGCGTATTGAACTTTGGTCAGATAATTTCTTAGGAGTTCCGGCTTTTGATGGAAATCAATTTGCGGAGTTAAATGCAAATCAAAGTTCTGCTCTTTACCAAAATTTATGTTTAACACCAGGCACGGTAATGAATTGGTCATTAAGACATAGAGGTAGAGCAGGTACAGATGTTATGCGTCTTCGTATTGGTGCAGATTTAGCTTCAGCTACTGTACAAGGTACCATGACCGATGGTAATACTGCATGGGGATTATATAGCGGAACTTATACAGTACCTCTAGGACAAACCAATACTGTATTTATTTTTGAAGCAGTTTCTACTGCAACTGGAAGCTTGTCAGTAGGTAACTTTATTGATGATATTAAAATTAACATTGCTGATGTTCCTGTTTGTCAAGACACTGATAATGATGGTATTCCTGATAGTTTAGATTTAGATAGCGATGGAGATGGTTGTAATGATGCCAACGAATACTATAAAGACGAAAATGCTGACGGTAGTGATGGCGGTGAATATGGCACAGGTACGCCTGCTGTCAATGCAGATGGAAGCGTTATAGCCGCATCATATACAAAAGTACTTGCTCCAGAGATACTTCTTGGTAATACTTCTGAAGATTTAGGAGGTGCAGATATTAATGGGCAGGACGTGAGTCTTGGTCAGACTTTTGAATACGTACTCAGTTTTCAAAATACAGGAGATGATAACGCTGTAAATTATAGTATACGAGATGTTTTACCCAATAATGTTACTTTCAATGATGTAGACGTTTCCAATGCGCCAGGGACTACTTTTGCCTTTGACTTACCTAGTCAAACACTAACATTAAATGTTCCAGATGAATTGGTAGAAGTTGGCGACCCAGAATACAGTGTAAGAATTGAAGTTACAATAGCCTTAAATTGTTCGGATTTTGTAGCTGCATGTTCTTCAACTTTAGAGAATAATGCATTTTCCACCTATCAAGGCGTAATAAACAATACTAACTTTACCGATGAAAATGGCTCAGATACAATATCAGGTTGTCCTTACACACCAAATGTAGCAAGTAACTCTATTTTTAATGACTTAGCTAACTGTAATCAGGTAAGAACGGTGCAGTTATGTGGTGATAATGTAATCTTAGCCGCTGGCTCAGGATTTACTACATACAATTGGGTATTAGATGCAAATGGCAATGGCGTAGTTGATGGTAGCGAAACCACTATAAATGACGGTGACCCGGATAACGATGCTAGTACACTATTGGTAACAGCAGTTGGAGACTATATTGTTGAAAAATCTTCTAATGGCAGCTGCCCTGATTTAGTAGAACGTATTAAAGTAGAACGTTTTGGAACTACACAAACTAACCCTATAATAGATTATTTTAACCAAGTAAATACAGATAATAATCCAGATAACGATTTACAAGGTGAAATTGTAACCTGTTCAATAGATGGTGATAATCTAGCTAAAATTTTCTTGTGTGGTGCTGATGACGATGCTACAATTCAATTAGGAATTACTGATGCCCAAAGTATCGTATGGCAAAAATTAGATGAAGGTAGTTGTTCTAGTACTGGAGATGATTGTGCCAACAAAAATGGCACTTGTTCTTGGACTACTTCTGCAACACAAGATAACTTTACTTTAACTGAAAGTGGAGAATATAGGGTTGTTATTAACTATCAAAACGGTTGTTTTAGTAGGTTCTATTTTAATGTATTCAAGAATGCATTAGATGTTGCCTATACAGCACAAGACATTATCTGTACAACAGATGGTTCTATACGTATTACCAATGTAGGTGCTGGGTATGGCTTTCAATTAATTAATGCTACCAATGATAATATTATAGTTCCTTTCTCAGCTAACAATGGGCCAAACTTTGACATTGCTACTAATGGAACTTATAAGGTGCAAGTAACTCAATTGGACCCTACTACAGGTGCTCCTATATCTGGAAGTTGTTTATTTGAAACTGAAGATATTGGTATTCAATTACGAGATTTTAGCGTTAATCTTAGTGCTACAGATGCAGATTGTAATGAACTTGGAACAGTTAGCGTACAGGCATTAAATGCACAACCTAATTACAGCTATGAACTTCGTCTAGATGATGGAACTAATGGTGGACTTGGATCTTTAGTAAGCAATCAACCAGCGTTGAACGATGATACTTATGTATTCTCTAATGTAAATCCTAACGATTATATCGTAGTAACTAGAACAGATGATGGCTGCTTGGATTCGCAACAAATAATTGTTAACGATACACCTAACCTAAGGTTAATAGCAACAAACTCACAAAATATAACTTGTGCTTCAGGTATTGCTACGCTAGTACCAAGCGGAGGTGCGACAGGAACCACATACCAAATGGCTATTTGGAGTAAAGATGGTGTAGAATTATATACGAGTCCTTCAGATATTCCTGTAGCAGACTTACAAACAACACCAAACATTTTATTCCGTGATAGTACTGATGCTGGTGATTACGAGTTTGTGGTAATTGACAGTAATGGATGCTTTGCCATATCAAACAGTATAACAATTGAAGATTTAGGTAGCCCAGTAATAGCTGCCTCAAATACGACAATTACGTGTGCAGATACGGGATCAGCTAATCTTACTATAAACGTTACAGGTGGAATAACTCCATATAGATATAGTTTAGATGGGGGTGTGAACTATCAGACAACTAATATTTTCAATAATCTATCCGCAGGATTCTATACCATTACAGTGATGGACAGCAGTGATAATGGTGGTGTTGGTTGTGTTGAGACTTTAGATTATGAAGTTGTTCAACCATTCCGCTTAACAGCTTCTCCATCTATTATAGAGGACGCTTTTTGCGACCCAAGCGGAGCACTAGTTAAGATACTAAATCCTAACGGTGGTCAAGCGCCATATGAGTTCAGTTTTAATGGTGGTAGTAGCTTTTCAACTACAGATGAATTACGATTATTATCTGGTTCATATCAATTAGTATTAAAAGATGCTTTAGGATGTACTTATGATATGGACATTACAGTTCCAAACCCAATTGCAGATCCTTCTTTTGACCAATTAGTAGACTATGATTGTAATGGATTGGGAACCATAACTATGACCCCTTCTAATACTGCTGATTTTGAGTATACATATACCTTAAACGGAAGTTTAAACACCCCAGCAGAGAACAATATATTCACTAATGTTGCTACAGGAACCCAAACCGTTACTGTTGGCTATACTGGCAGTATTACGCCTAGTCAAAGCACCTTATTCTTTGAGAATTTTGGAGCTGGACCAAATACTCAAATTGGAGAAATTGGACCAGGATATTGCTACGAACCACAAGACGGGAGTACAACAAATTGTAATCTAGGTCCTGCCGGGGTATTAGTTGACGGTGAATACTCAATAACTAATAACGTTACCAATCCACTACCAGCTTACAGAACTCCAAATGACCATACTGCAATAACAGATGGTCGATTCTTAGCTATTCACCCTAGTAATAATTTGGTTAGCCTAAACAGTGTTATTTGGAATAGAACAAATATAGAAGTACTACCTAACAGAGATATTGAAATATCATTTTGG
Organism: uncultured Maribacter sp.; assembly: GCA_938038975.1. Classification (GTDB taxonomy): domain Bacteria; phylum Bacteroidota; class Bacteroidia; order Flavobacteriales; family Flavobacteriaceae; genus Maribacter. Next base: position 11,771 of record CALHVP010000262.1, read on the forward strand.
GCATATAATTTAAGACAGACAGGCACATCCGGTAACAATCCAGAAATTACTATTGAATTATTAGATGCTAGCGGCGCCATAATAAACAGTTTTGCAACTGCTGAAATACCAAAAAACACAAATGCAGATGATTGGCATAACAGAACTTTCACAGTAAATCCTGGTGCTAATACCGTTATTGACATTGTTTTAAGAAGTAGTCAATTTAGTGATGATGGTAATGAGCTAATTATAGATGATATACTAGCTTCCCAAACACCAGAAATTTGCGAAAAAACTACAGATGTAACCGTAATAGTTGAAACAGGGAAAGCTTTTGAAACAACATTATTAAGTACTATAGATCCAAGTTGTGATGCAGGTACTAACGGTGCTATTCGTTTTGAAGTGGCTAATTTTGATGCTGTAACAGGTTTTGAATACTCTACAGATGGTGGTACTACTTGGACAACGTCTCTTGTATCTCCAGTTACTACTACGGAAAATTTAGCTGCAGGTGTTTATACCGTTGATGTACGTAAAGTAGCGGACAATACATGTGTAACAGATTTCCCAGCGACTTTAACCGCCCCTACTCCTATTATTCCAGGGTTGATTTTAGTAGCAGATTACTCTTGTTTTAATACAGGTGCAACTTTAGAAGCTTCAGCAACTGGTGGAAACCCAGCTTATGAATATAGGCTAGAAGACACAACTGGTACTGTAGTAGTAGCTTATCAAACAGATCCACGATTTACAAATATACCTGATGGGGATTACCTTGTGCGTGTACGTGACAATAACGGTTGTGAAATACTTTCACCTTTAACAGATGCAGTAACAGTAGACCCTCCGGCAACTATAGCTTTTGATGTAGCGCCAGTTGCATGTTATGATGGTCAAAACAATGCTTCCATTACTATTTCAGTAACCGCTGGAAATGATGGATATACCTTTAGAATTAATGGAGGAGCTTGGATGACACCAGCTGTGCCTGCAGATACTAACTATACATTCACAGGGCTTTCTAATGGCTCATATGATATTGAAGTAACAGATAGTTTTGGCTGTGTTTCTCCTGTAGAAACAATACTTATTTCTCCTACACTTTTAGCTCAGGTAGATGTGGTTGATGTTAGCTCTTGTGCTGATGGAAGTATCACCGTAACACCTTCTGGTGGTATAGGGACGTATGTTTTTGCCTTTTTACCAACAGGAACTCCAGTCCAAGACAGTGATTTTGGACCAACCGATAATTTCACCATAACGAATACAACAGTAGGTGATTATGATGTTTATGTAAGAGATAATGGCTCTACGGATCCTTATTGTCAATTCTTAGAAACAGTAACAGTTGCGAGTTCTCCTGTACTAGCATATACAGCTGTACCTACAGATGCCCTTTGTTTTGGTGATAATGGTAGCATTGAAGTGAACATAACTTCAGGACTTGCTCCGTTTACATATCAATTGGTAGATGTAGATCATGCAACTTCAGACCTTACACAAACTAATGTAGTAGCAACTTCAAAAACGTATTTCAATCTTACGCCTGGTGCATATAATGTACTAATAACAGATGCAGCTGGCTGTATAGTACCTGTAAATGGTATCAATGTTGCTGAACCAGTTGAACTTACTGCAGATTTAGTTGGTATTTTACCAAGTACATGTACAAGTACATTAGCATCGGATTATGGATTCAGTTTTGAAAACTACCCAACAACATTGGGAAGAATCGAATTTAGTGCTGATGGCGGTACTACATGGACGGGAGATAACACAAATCCAGGAACCTCAGATGAACTAAGAGGATATTTATCTGGAGTAAATGTTAATCCTTCTATGAGAACCGTAGATGGTTCTGGAAACACAATTTGTCAAATAGATTTACCACGATATACAATACCTTATCCTTTAGATGATTTAGATATTTCACTTACCACAGTTGTAGTAAACTGTAATGAACTGCGTGTGAAAGTTCAAGGTGATGAAGGAACCGCACCATATGAATATGCTTATACTGACGATCCTGCAAACTTCATTACAGCGACAGCTACATGGATAGCAGGCGGTAGTATTGATATTGATAACAATGCAGTACCTGCAGGTGAAGGTATGCACGAATGGTTAGGATTAACACCAGGAAAAACGTATGTATTCTATGTTAGAGATGCTAACAATTGTGTAAGACAGAGTAATAGAAATGTGAATGATATCACCATTAATCCAATGGATATTGTGG
>CALHVP010000263.1 GCA_938038975.1 uncultured Maribacter sp.
GAAGACATAGCAAAACTAGGACAGGCTTATTTAGATGGTTACCCTTTGGATGAAAATATTTTGTCTGAATTTTTAACTTCTGTTAAGGTGATGAATAAACCAACCTACTATGGTCTGGGGTGGCAGGTTAGCGAAGATAAATTGGGCAGGCCTTATTTTGGTCATATAGGGAATAGCGTTGGAGCTTACTCTAACTTGTTTGTGTATCCTAATGAAAGTTTAGTGATTGCCATACTAATTAACTGTACAGATCCTAAAATACAGGAGACTTTAGATGCTGTAGCAGCTATTTTTCTTAAAGAAATCAACAATGTCAATAGTTAAGGGATTAGTGATGTGTTCATTCTCTGTATTCATAAATTTCAGGTCGTTTAAATGAGTTATTCTTAGGGATTATCTCGAATTATGGTAAAATCAAAAAAAAACAAGTCTAAATCATAGGGTTTAAATATAATTAGTACATTAGCCTTAGTTAAAGAAAATAATGACAAAGCAATATTTCTGGAGCGGGTTCTATTTTTACTTCTTTTTTAAGAGAGGTACGGGACTGTTGTAGCATATATTTAAAAGTATAAACAATTAAAGTCCCGTCTCTAACGGGACTTTTTTTTGTTCAAAACTTATAGTTTTGAACTATTCTGAGCTTGTTTCAGGATCTATATAAATTGAAAGGTTAAGAAAGTATCATGAATTTGAAAATAGCTATACAAGGAATACAAGGATCTAACCACCACCAAGTGGCATTAGATTACTTTGGTAGTGAAATTGATTTGGCGGAATGCCTATCCTTTGATGCCTTAGTACAGAATTTATTAGACAAAACTGCGGATAAAGGTGTCATGGCTATTGAGAATTCCATTGCGGGATCTATAATTCCAAATTATGCTTTAGTTTATCAAAAGAATTTGCACATAATTGGTGAGCATTATCTTAGCATACATCATCATTTAATGGTTATGAAAGGACAGCAGCTTTCAGATATTACTGAAGTTAGTTCTCATCCAATGGCATTGTTGCAGTGTAAAGAATTTTTTAAGGATTTTCCACATATACGATTAGTAGAAGATGTAGATACGGCAGAAACTGCTAAACGAATTCAAGAGCAGAAATTAAAACATGTAGCGGCTATTGCACCTAAAGTTGCAGCTGAATTATATGGGTTGGACATCGTAGCGGACAACATACAGACCATTAAGAATAACGCTACTAGATTTATTATTGTTAAGACAAAAAATAAGGAGCTTCCAAAGGAAGAGATAAACAAGGCTTCTTTAAGGTTCGTTGCCAACCACAAACGTGGTAGTTTGGCGGCTGTACTTAATGTAATGAGTGATTGCAGAATGAATCTAACAAAAATACAGTCACTACCTGTGATTGAAACACCATGGAAATATGCCTTTTTCGTTGATATAACCTTCAATGATTACGAGGATTTTAGCAAAGTAAAAGCACTGTTGGATATCATGACGGAAGAGTTTAAAGTTTTGGGTGAATATAAAAATGCCATGGTATGATACAAACGGCTAAACGACTTGAAACAGTTCAAGAATACTATTTCTCCAAAAAATTGCGAGAAGTACGCGGACTTATGGCAGAAGGCAAACCTATAATCAATATGGGTATTGGTAGTCCGGATTTGGCTCCAGATGAAACCGTTATTAAAAGTATCCAAGATGCTGTTTTAGATAAGGGTGCTCACCAGTACCAAAGTTATCAAGGATTACCTGCCCTACGGGATGCAGTTGCTAGTTTTTACAAAAACAGATTTAATGTAACAGTAGATCCAGCATCAGAAATTCTTCCTTTAATGGGTTCCAAAGAAGGAATTATGCATATTAGCTTGGCTTTTTTAAATCCTGGTGATGCCGTTCTTATACCAAACCCTGGATATCCTACATATACATCGGTTACGAATTTAGTGGGTGCCGTTCCAAAGTATTACGATTTAACTGAGGATAATGACTGGTTTCCAAATCTAACGATTTTGGAAAAACAAGACTTGAGTAAAGTTCGGATTATGTGGGTCAGTTACCCACATATGCCAACAGGAGCTACTGCCACAAAGGAACAGTTTTCCAAACTTATCGCTTTTGCTAAGCGTAATGATATTTTATTAGTAAACGACAACCCATATAGCTTTGTGCTTAATACTACTCCAATAAGTATTTTAAGCCTTACGGGTGCAAAAGAAGTCTGTTTGGAGTTGAATTCATTAAGTAAAACATTTAACATGGCAGGTTGGCGTGTTGGTTTTGTTTTGGGCAGTCAGGAACACATAAATGCCGTATTAAAAGTAAAGAGTAATATGGACTCTGGAATGTTTTACGGTATACAAAAAGGAGCTATAACTGCCTTAGAAAGTACAGACAATTGGTTTAGCGAATTGAATAAGGTCTACACCAAACGACGTGATTTAATTTTTAAACTAGCTGATACATTAGAATGCACGTATGACTCAAAAGCAGTTGGTCTATTTGTTTGGGCAAAATTGCCAGAAGGTATCGTATCCGCTGAAAATTTTATAGATGCTATTCTATATGAAAAAGACCTGTTTATAACTCCTGGGACTATTTTTGGAAGTAATGGAGAAGGTTATATTCGTTTTTCGCTATGTGTTACCGAAGAAAAAATTAAAGAGGCGATTAGTAGATTTGAGTAGTGAGATATCAGAAGTGAGACAAAGGAAATTCGTTTCAAATCTAGTATCTAATATCTGAAAAAATATGAAGGTTTTTGTAGTAGGAATTGGTTTAATAGGAGGGTCTTTCGTAAAGGATGTTAAGGTGAAAATGCCGGAAGCTAATGTGTACGGTATAGATGCTAATGCAAATCATTTAGAAGAGGCACTTTCCTTAGGTCTTATTGATGTAAAAGCAAGCTACGAAGATTTAAGTATTGCAGATTTTGTACTGGTTAGTGTACCTGTGGATGTGATGTTACAAGAATTACCAAAAATCTTAGACAAGGTCTCTGAGCAATGTGTAGTTTGTGACGCTGGTTCTACAAAGGAACTTATTTGTGAGGCTTTAAATAACCATCCAAAGCGTCGTAATTTCTTAGCCTGTCACCCTATTGCAGGAACTGAATTTTCTGGTCCGTCTGCAGCAATAAATAACTTATATCAAGGAAAAACAAACATAATTTGTGAAGTAGAAAAAACTGCATTTACATTACAGGAGAAAGCTTTGGAGCTGTTTCAGCTTTTAGGTATGCGCATACGATACATGAATCCGAAAGCGCATGATAAACATATTGCTTATGTGTCGCATTTATCACACATAAGTTCTTTTATGCTTGGGAAGACAGTAATAGAAAAGGAGAAGAATGAGCGTGATATTTTTGATATGGCAGGTAGTGGTTTTGAAAGTACCGTACGTTTAGCTAAAAGCTCACCCGCTATGTGGACCCCTATTTTTAGACAGAATAAAGAAAATGTAATTGAGACTTTAGAAGAATATATTCAAAATCTCAC
>CALHVP010000264.1 GCA_938038975.1 uncultured Maribacter sp.
AGAATTAGGTAAAAACGGAACGTATAAATTACAGATTAGCTATGTAGGAATGAAAACTTTTGAGGAAATAATTACTACAAAAGAAAGTGATATCGTAAAGAACTGTATTCTTATTCCAGAAAATGCATTAGACGAGGTAGAGTTAATTTATGAAATGCCTGTTAAGATTCAAGGAGATACTATAGTATATAATGCAGACTCTTTTCAAAACGGAACAGAGCGTAAACTTGAGGATATTTTAGAAAAATTACCAGGCGTAGAGATCAATGAGGACGGACAAATAGAAGTGGAAGGTAAAGTGGTAAATAAATTAATGGTGAACGGCAAAGACTTCTTTGACGGAGATACAAAATTAGCATCCAAGAATATTCCTTCAAAAGCAGTAGATAAAATACAAGTCTTACGAAACTATTCAGAGGTAGGTCAATTAAGCGGCGTAACCAACAATTCTGACAACGTTGCGTTGAACATAAAACTAAAAGAAGGTAAAGAAAGCTTTTGGTTTGGAACCATAACCGCAGGAGCTGGAGCGTCTCCAGACAATGAGCTTTACGTAGTACAGCCCAAATTATTCTATTACAGCCCCAAATATAGCCTCAACTTTTTAGGCGACCTCAACAACACAGGTGAAGCTGCATTAACCAGACGTGATATACGAAATTTTGGAGGTGGTTTTCGTTCCCCAAGCAGCAGTAGTGGTACGAGTATTAATCTTGGTGATAACAGCCTAAATTTTTTAACCACTCAAGGAAACGCACTAGAAATAGAGAATAAATTAGCTTCTGGAAATTTTAGTTATTCCCCTAACAAAAAATTAGATCTCAGCGGTTTTGTTATATACAATAGCAGTCGTATTCTTTCTAGAGAAACTAGTTTTGTACAGTACACAGATCCTAGTTTAGGCATACCAGATGAAGCTACAGAGCAAAAGAGTAGAGAACGTTCTAACCAAGCATTAATAAAGCTAAGTGCTTCCTATCAACCAGATATGAATAATCAATTGGATTATGATATACTAGGTCGTATATCTAATGACGGACAGAATCAGAATGTATTTTCATCGGTACTAGGTAATACAACCCAGGTGGAAGAGGTAACCCCTTATAGCATAAATCAAAATATAAATTACTATTATACCCTTAACGAAAAGAACATTTTTGCTTTTGAAGCACAGCACTTACTAAAAAACGAAGACCCTTTTTACAACGCCATCCTAGTGAATGATCCAACAGGTACAGATGCTTTTGATACTACTGCAGAAGCCCTAGGTCTAGACACTTCTTTAAACAACTATGATCTAGGTCAAAACAGACAAATCAAGTCCAATCAAGTAGATGCGAAATTAGATTATTATAACATTCTCAATTCTAAAAGTAATCTTAACCTTACCCTTGGTACTATTCTAAGCAGGCAAGAATTCAATTCAAATATATTTCAATTTTTAGAAAATGGCTCCGAATTTGAACCCACTCCGGTAATAAACGACGGACTAGCAATTAATGACACTGAGTATAATTTTAGTGATATTTATCTGGGATTACATTACAGATTAAAAACGGGTATATTCACACTTACTCCAGGATTTTCTGTACATGCTTATGGAAACAAAAACATACAATTTGGAGAAACCTTTGAGGATAACTTTTTTAGATTCTTACCCGATTTTGAAACCAGAATTCAATTTAAAAAGAGTGAGTCGTTAACGCTTAATTACGCCATGCAAAATCAATTTACAGATGTAACACGATTAGCACAAGGGTTGGTTTTTAATAGTTTTAATAATATTCAATTTGGAGAGCCAGACCTACAGAATGCGCTATCGCATAACGTAAGCTTACTGTATAGTAGTTTTAATCTCTTTAACTACACCAATGTATTCGCACGAGCATCATATACTAGTAATATAGACCAGATACGTGGTTTAACGAATTTTGAGAACGTGATTAGAACAAGTACTTTCTTCAATTCTAACTTTGCAGATGAAAACGTAAATGTCTTTGGACGGGTACAACGCACTTTTGGTAAAATAAGAGCTACATTAAATGGGCGTTTTAACTACAGCAAAATAAATCAATTTATACAAGGCCAGCAATCTGTAAACGAAGGGTATACACAAACCTATACACCAGGTTTACGTACTAATTTTAAGGTTGCGCCTAATGTTAGTCTAAACTATAGATATAGTGTAACTAATAATAACCAAGGAGGTAATGAAACTACCTTTGTTACCAATGCCCCTTCTATAGACTTTGATGCGTATATCTGGAAAGCAGTTACTTTTAGAACTAATTACACCTATACCAATCAAGAGCTTGGTGACGGCAACTCTCAATCTTTTTCCAATTTGGATGCAACGCTTGCCTATAGAAAAGATAAAGATGCCAAATGGGAGTATGAAATTAGAGCGAGTAACATTTTAGATATTGATTCACAAGTACGTAATAGCGCCAATAATTTTTCTGTATTTACTTCAGAAACCTTTATTCAACCAAGATTTCTAACCTTTAGATTGGTGTATACTTTGTAGAAAAACAGGTGTTTTGAATATAGAAATGAATGCCTAATCTAACTTCGTCATCTCCATCCAAAACGGAAATATTTTTTTTGAGTTGGTAGCATAGAAAGGAATCAAATCGCAATCCATTTCTGAAAAGTATACGTTTTTCATTTCTATAACATCCGTGTCTGCTTCTTTGTGAACCATCTGGTTAACCAAGTTATTTGCTTCTAAATACATTCTCCCATTTGGCTTAACTGGTTTAATAAATTTAAATTTTATATCGTAATAGCCTTTTTCAATACTTACAGCCCACTTACCGTACACTTCTTCTTGGGCCCATATTCCGCGCTCACCACTCGCATCATTTCTATTGAGGATAATTGGATTCTCATGCACAGTTCCTACACGAATCCTAGGCTGTTTAATGAGGTTTTCAGATGCAATTAATTGATTATACTTTTCATCTAGGTTTTTTTTAAGATCTACAGCAATGAGCTGATTTTCTAAAATGAGGTTTTGCTTTTCATATGGGTCTTCATCAATATTAAAAAGTTCAAAATCTGTAATAGATGCGTTATAATCTGTCTTACCAACCAATTTATAACTCCCTTTTAATACCGTTATGTTATTGTATAGTTCTGGATAGCGTCTTGTCCAATAAAAAAACAAGGATCTATTAGACCAATCTTCTTTGCTACTAGTTATAAGAGGTAAGAGGCTTTTACCATCAATTTCCTTTACTTTAGGCAGTGGCACATTACAAATTTCTGCAAGAGTAGGTAATACATCAATATGAGCAACTTTTGTTTTAATATCCTTAGACTGCTTAAAAGAAGAAGGATACCTCATATAAAAAGGTACTCGAACGCCTCCTTGGTAGACATTCCCTTTACGCCCTCGCATACCATCTACATATCTTACCTGCTGAGGGCCATTATCTGTCATAAAAATAATCAGCGTATTATCTGCTATTTGTAGTTCTTCTAGTTTTTTAAGAAGCTTTCCGAAGTTATCATCTATGTTTGATACCATAGCATACACTTTTCTAGCATCCTCCTTATCTCTTTCTGTCATTACTGGATGTTCTCTAGTATCATTCTCAAAACCCGAAGCAGGATCAATATCCTTATACTTCTGATAATATGCATCAGGAACCTGCAAAGGCGTGTGAGGCGCATTGAATGCTAGGTAGCAAAAAAACGGTGTATCCTTATTTTTCTCTATAAAGTTGATGGCCTCATTAGTAAAAATATCTGAACAGTAGCCCGTGTAGGCTTCTTTCTTATTGTTATGCCAGAGCACAGGATCAAAATAACTTCTATCTCCTTTAAAATAGGTTGTAATATCCCCAACCTGCCCCATCCCTCCTGACAGATGAATCAAAGATTCGTCAAACCCTTGGTCACTTGGTCTACTTGGGTAGTTATCTCCCAAATGCCATTTTCCAAATATGCCGCTTTTATAATCTGCCTGCCGTAGCATTTCTGCAATGGTAACTTCATTGGTAGCCATTATAGCGCCTCCATTATACGTGTCTCGTATTCCTGTGCGTAATGAATAGCGCCCCGTCATAAGACTAGAGCGTGTTGGAGCACATACAGGAGACACATAAAAGTTCTTAAAGCGAATACTTTCTGTAGCGAAGGCATCAATCATTGGTGTATTTACATGAGGGTTTCCTGTTATACCAAGGTCTCCGTATCCCTGGTCATCGGTCATCACAATAATCACATTAGGCCGATTCTTCTCTTGCGCCACACTAGCAAGAGAACATAATAACCAACAGCATATGACGCTATAAGGCAATATTTTTATTTTCATAATCCGATTTTAGATTAGTATCCAATTCAAAAATAGTTTTATAGGTAAGGTTAAAATAGCGATAACAAAATCCATTAAGAAACCTACAATTGGTAAAATCAAAAACACCCACCATTTATACCTAAACTTAGTAGTTACACCATTGGTTAGGGTTCTCCATACCGCTAGGATTTTATCCTTGTAATAATAAAGAATAAATACATCTGCTAAAATCATCCCGCTAATTCTAAGAGGTAAAGCAGCTCCATGTATGCCAGTCGTAAAAGCAATATCTATTATTAAAATTTGCCCCAACATGGATAAGATGAATACAGCACCTAGTAAGGTAGTCCTATTAAAAATAAGTAAAACACCACCTATAATCTCTAGTAGCCCTGTTGTTATATTAAAAAATGTGCTTCTACCATAGAGGTGCCAAGCAACGTAAAAACTATCTATATCTTTAATAGGTTCTTCTAAAATTGAAGCATCATGAATTCCAAATTGACTCAAAGTTAATTTGCTCCAACCATAGCTAATCATATAGAAAACCAGATACCAACGTAAGGCCAAAACTCCAAAATCTATTGCTTTATCTTTTTTCAATGTCTACTATTTAATGGCCTAACAAAGGCCAGCTACGTATTAGTCTTTTAAATTATAGTTGGGTACTGAAACACGTTTAACAAAAATTAATCCGTCAAACATTTCTGAATATTTTTTCGTTATTAAATAATATTTCTTTGGATTATATCCCGGCCCTCCCAGCCCCAATTGCTTATTTTTTGTGCTAAAAAAATTGGATGCTTCACTCTCTAATGCTTGCTTCATATCTATGAAATAAATATCCCCAACTGCATCAAATAATGACTTTGCATAGGTGTTACGAAATGGCTTATCCATTTCATAGTACCTCCAACCAGCCGGCTTACCTTTTTCAACTAAAACACCAGGCAATACACCCATGCCAAAATCAAATCCTACACTATAATAATCTTCCTTATAATACTCTTTCAAGTGCGCTCCTAAGCTAATCCAACCACTGCCGTAAGATGCTAACTCTTTATTGTTTATATGCTCATTATGAGCCCATATAAAAGCCTTCCCATTACTAGTTTCATTTTGTACTATCCATTTTACATTTTCAAACATAGCAACATCTCTTTCTTGACTTTTATGATATTGTATATAGTTAGTGTAGCTTATTAAGTAAGAAATGGCCCTGCGAATTGAATTCCATTCTTGGTCATATGCATCTTTTATATTGGACTTATAATCCAATAAAATTCGTTCTATTTTTCTTAGACTAGAAATATGAATAGCTGCCCAATCTGTTTCTTTTTTATAGTCAATTTGCTTGTTAGCGCAGGTATCTGCAATACTAAGAAGCTCCTCACTAATTGGAATTTTACGGCTTTTTACAAAATCACGAATTTTTTGATTGCTATTTTTCACATATTGGATATCCATTCCAAAAAATCGTATTTGTTCTCCTTCAGGATGTTTAATATTATAATTTCTTATCCATTCTAATAGCTCAACTACCTCCTTAGTATACCAAACTGGAATCCTAAAGTTATTTGCAATGGTTTTAATATCGCCTGCACCTCCAGATATCCATTCATTAATGCCAGATTCTGCAGGATAAGATTCCTCCATGATAAAGACCTTTACCTTTTTTGTTTGTGCTAGGTATTTGAAAAACTTAGCCTTGATTTCAAAAAACTCTTTTCCATGATGAGAAGCCTCTCCAAATCCAAATATTTTAGCACCTGCAAATTTCTCTGGTATATGATTATTGAAAATTAGAAGTTCAGAGTTGGGGTTGGCATCTTCTATCTGAATAGCATTCGTGTTTATCCAATCTAATACGTCATGCTTTTGGGAGTTACTCTGATATGAAAGAAAAAATACTGTAATAAAGAGAACATATTTCATGTATACTTAAGAGTTCAAAATACCGTTATTACTATTCTTTTCTAAACTGAAACATCCGATCACATATCCTCATATCAAATGGGTCGTATTCTAAACCTTCTATGTCCATTACTATTCACTTTCCTTGGTCCAAATTATTTCAAAGCTTTCACAAACAACAAGCATTTCCTCCGTTGGTTTTTCTCCAAATTCTGTTAGTACACTTGAAAAGAAATCCCAATGTGCTTTTTGCCATTTTTTGAGTGGTTCAACTGTGGTTCCCATATCCAGTTCGGCATAAGCTACTGAAATCTTATTAAATGGTATGGTATCTACCTTTGTGGTTTCTATTACAGCTTGTGCCTTACCTTCAAAATCTGTTATAATTTGTTTTGCTCCAATTTTTGGCAAATCGGCATTATATTCTTCATAAAGGAAATACAATGAGGAACTCGATTTTTTTTTCCGTTTAAAACTAAGGCGGCTAGTCTTTTTGCATCTTCCTTGTTATCATGAAAGTAAAAAGATTCTGGAATGTCTGCTCCTTTATATTGTGTATTTGAATTAGTAAAACCTTTCCACATTTCTGCAACAGAAGCATCAACTTCGTCTTCAGTGGTTGCAGTTTTACAACTACTTAAAATCAAGAGTAAAATAAGTAGTACATGTCTCATATGCTTTAGCTTATGTTTAGTTTTGCTATTAGATTTCGAACGTTAAAGTCCTTCATTTCTTTTTCAAGTTTTGAAAAGTATGCCCTAGAAACACGCTTTACAGTTTCTCTATTTTTCCATACATATGCTTCGTCACAAGTGTCTCGTGAACTTAAAAAATAATCATTGATTAATTATTTTTCTCAAAGTTGCTTAAGAAGCCCTGCGCAATAAGTTGGACGATAACTTAAATAAAATAAACTTCATAAAAATACGTAAAGCCTATGAATAACCTGTAAAACAAAGGTTAATCATAGGCTTTATGATAGCAAGAACACTTGCTTTTAAGATATATTCCGTATTAATCTGATAGTGTGACAAACTCCAAACCCCAGTCTCCGCCTGTTTTATATTTTTTATTAAAATTAGGTGATTTTATTCCTGTATAAATCATAACCGCGGCGGGTATAGTTAATAAAAAAGCAGCAGAATCTGCAAATACGCCAATTAGGACACCCATACCTGCTAGTACACCTCCCCCATAAATAAGTAAGCCACTAGTAAGGATAGAAGTTAATAGCGGGTTCCGTTTTATCTCCTCAATTTCTGATAATTGAATTTGCTCCTCATTTATAAAAATTGAATTATTTTCAATACTAAAACGACCAGAAATCTTCCTCCCATCAATTGTTTTAATCTTTATCCTTTTGTTTTCTTTAATTACAATTTCCTTTTTAGAGACTTGATTAGTTATTTTAATGGCTTTCTCTTGTGCAAAAATTGCGTTAACCATTAATAAACTAAAAATTAAAATTATTGATTTTTTCATATGAGTTATGTCTTTATGCAAAGACAGCTAAGATGATAAAAAACCTACGCAATAGATAATTTTTCATCCCTTTTTATCGAATAGCTATTTTAAAAGGCAAATCGCCTTAGACTTTTTAGTCATTTTTTCAATATTTATCTTTTCTGCTCGAGTGAAATTTACTTCTCTAACATATTCCATTTTTTCCCACAAATAGGTGTTACCCTTTAGTTCATTGGTAATCTTCATTCTTCTGTTTAATCGGCTAATTTCTTTCTCGGTTGCTTTTCTTTTTTCTCCAAGAACCCCATATAGTTTTATTCCAGGATAATTAGAAAACACGCCATTAATCAAAGTCGTTATCTAAAAAAACCTTCCGCTATTTACTCCTAAAAGACAAATATTAGGATTGCTTTTTGCATGTTTAGGGAATTTTTAGAAATAAAACCCTGTTTGGTTGTCGTTTAAAAGCGTAGAACCAGTGCGAGTTACGGTAGGATTATTGTCCAAATCTACTGACGCAACTGAAACTTTTATTAAAGTGCTTTGGAAAAAGCAGCAAGCATTTCGGCAATATCAAATGGTTTTTTTAAATGTGAATGAATGAGCTTAGAGTTTATAGCCTCATTTATCTGTGGGGTAATATCAAAGCCAGTGAGTAAAAAGAAAGGAATTTCAGGTCGTATTTCTTTTGCCCTTTGAATAAACTCTATTCCACTCAGAATAGGCATTCTCATATCACTGACCACTATATTAATCCCTGGATTTTGTTTAAGAATTTGAAGTCCTTCAAAACCATTACTAGCAGTTATTACACTATAATCTTTCTTAAAATTAATTTCAAAAAGCATTTGATTAATATCTTCATCGTCCACATACAAAATGGTAGGTTTTTCAGTCATGGATTTTTCTTGTAACTGGTAAATTAATAATTACCATTGTGTACACTCCTTCAGCGGATTCAAACACGATGCTTCCGTTATGATCCTTTAGTATAGAAAAGGTGATTGATAATCCAAGTCCGGTGCCCTCTCCTGGTTGCTTTGTAGTGTAAAATGGATTCAGTATTTTAGATAGGTTGGCCTTATTAATACCACATCCAGAATCGGTTATTGTTATCTCAACTGTATTCTCAACACGTTTAGTTTCAACTAAAATTTCGCCCTTATTTCCTATTGCTTGGATTGAATTATTTAAAATATTCAA
>CALHVP010000265.1 GCA_938038975.1 uncultured Maribacter sp.
TCTAATTATCAAGTTAATTCTGGTAGAGCAGAGGATCCTACTACGGGAACATTTGGAATACAAGATTTTTTCTCCAATAATTATTCCATCCAGTCTAATATAGATTTGTTTCAAGGCTTTCAAAAAATAAATTCGATAAAGGCATCTAAATTTTTATATCAAGCAGCTAAAGAGGAGCGATTACAACAGCGATATCTTTTAGCTTTTAGAGTCATGCAAGCATTTAACAATATTCGCTTCTTTGAAGGCTTGGTTGCCATTGCTACAGAACAGGTAGATGTGTCAAAAACAAACTTTAAGTTGGTAGAAAAGCAAATTGAAATAGGGCTAATGGCAGGTGCGGATAAGTACGAAGCTAAATCAGCTTTGCTGTCCGATGAATTAAATCTAACTCAGAGTCGAAATCAGTTAGCAGCGGCAAAGTTAGGGTTGATTCAAGAAATGAATCTTGAAAACGCATCTGATATTAAAATCATCGCTAATCTTGAGATAAAAGACCAAGCAATAGCTACATCAGAAATAAAATCAGATACGATATATGCTAAAGCCCGTGAGTTTTTACCGTTAATTAAGGCACAAGAATTAAGAACGGAAGCAGCGAAAAAACAAGTAGCGGTGGCAAGAGGAAGGCTTTATCCATCTTTGTCGATGTTTGCGGGCTTAAATTCTGGTTATTTTGAAACATTTAGAGACACCATGGGAAACACCCTTCCTTTTCGTCAACAATTTAACGATAACTTCTCTCGATTTTACGGCTTAAGCCTTAATGTGCCTATAAGTAACGGATGGTCCGCAAGATCAAGAGTGAAGCAGGCAAAAATTGAAAAGCTTCGTCAAGAGAATAATCTAGAAGTACAGGAACAAGTGCTTTTTCAAACCATTCAAGAATTGGTTCAAGAGCACAATGCACTACAAGTAGAGACGGGACAAAGTGATCAAAATGTAGAAGCGCAACGAATGGCATTTACAGTAGCCCAAAGGCGTTATGAAAATGGAATGATTAACGGTATTGCCTTGTTCACCGCAAAAAATCTTTTCGCTAGTGCACAAAACGAAAATTTACAGGTACGGTTGCGTTCAGAAATCAATAAGAGTACATTGGATTTTTATCGCGGATTACCAGTGTTTAATATCAATTAGAAAAACAGTTACCCTCTTAAAGAACAATAAAAACAGAATATAATAAGAAATGGATATACAATTAGAAAAGAAAAAAGGATTAAGGCCAAAGCATTATGGATACATAGCTATAGGCTTACTAGTACTTTTTGTAGGATACCAGCTAATTTTTTCTTCCTCAGTTTCTACGTTTAGAACAGAGAAAGACAAGCTATCTCTAGCTGAAATAACACAAGGTAAATTTGATGACTACATCACCATAAATGGAAACGTAGCACCTATAGCTACCATTTATATGGATGCTTACGAGGGTGGTCGAGTTGATGAGAAATTAATAGAGGAGGGAGCGATTGTAAAAAAAGGAGATATTATCTTAAAACTGAGTGATATTAGTCTTTATGAGCAGATATTACAGAGCGAAAGTAGTTTGGCTCTAAAACAGAATGATCTTCGATCTACGAAATTAACCTTTGATTCTAGACAGGTAGACGGAAGGCGCGCATTAGCCACAGCAGCTACAGATTTACAGCGCTTAAAAAGAAATTACGAGCAAAATGCAGCTTTATATAAGGAAGAGCTGATTTCAAAGGAAGCGTATCAATTGTCTAAGGAAAACTATGAGCTGTCTCAAAAACAGTTTGATATTGTAAAGATACAGACAGAAAATGATGACGAGGTAAGAGAAACTTCACTACCAGTATTGGAGGCAGATTTAAACCGAATGCAAAAAACCTTGGGAATGGTCTATCAGCGTTTGGATCACCTAAATGTGCGCGCACCTGCTGATGGACAATTAGGTTTCTTAGATGCTGAAATTGGACAGAACATTACGAAAGGACAGCGTATAGGTCAGGTTAATGTATTGACCGATTATAAAATTGAAGCGGATATAGATGAGCATTATATTGATCGTGTAAAGCGTGATTTAAGTGCTGTTTTAGAGCGTAATGGGAATGAATTTAAACTTCGAGTACGTAAAGTATATCCAGAAGTAAGAAATGGTAGGTTTCGTGTAGATTTAGTGTTTACAGATGACAAGCCGGAAACGATTCGTACAGGACAGAGTTATAACATAAAACTTCAGTTAGGTGAATCTAGCGATGCCTTGTTATTACCAAAGGGTAGCTTTTTTCAAAGTACAGGAGGACAATGGATTTTTGTAGTAACTCCTGGTTCTGATGAAGCTATTAGAAGAAATATTAGAGTAGGTAAGCAAAATTCTAAATACTACGAAGTATTGGAAGGTTTGCAAGCTGGAGAGGAAGTCATAACTAGTAATTATGACTCTTTTGGAGAAGCTGAAAGAATTGTCTTAAAATAATTGATAACAAACGAAATAAGAATAATAAACGAATAACAAAATGATAACAATCCAAAATTTAAAAAAAAGCTTTCGAACAGAAGAGGTTGAAACGTTGGCCTTAAACAACGTGAATTTGAAAGTGGAAAATGGCGAGTTTGTGGCCATAATGGGTCCATCTGGTTGTGGAAAATCTACGTTGTTAAATATCATTGGAATGCTAGATAATCCAACTGATGGTAGTTATAATTTCGCAAGTCATGAGGTTGCAGGTTTAAAAGAAAGTCAGCGTACACAACTGCGTAAAGGAAACTTAGGTTTTGTCTTTCAGAGTTTTAATCTAATAGATGAACTTACTGTTTATGAGAATGTAGAATTACCTCTTATTTATTTAAAAATGGGTAAAGCAGAGCGTAAGGAAAAAGTCATGAAAGTTTTAGAACGTATGAAGATTGCACACAGGGAAAAGCATTTTCCACAGCAGCTTTCAGGTGGTCAACAACAAAGGGTAGCTATTTCTAGAGCTGTAGTAACAAATCCTAAACTAATTCTTGCGGATGAGCCAACAGGTAACTTGGATTCTAAAAATGGTATAGAGGTGATGAACCTTTTAACTGAGCTTAATCAAGAAGGAACCACTATAGTTATGGTTACGCACTCAGATAGAGATTCACACTATGCACATAGAGTTGTGAACCTTTTCGATGGACAAGTAGTAACCGAAAGTCAGAATAGAGCTATTGGAGCAACGGTCTAATCAGCCAATTTGTTTGCACTAATTAGTATAGAAGGAGTTTATTCATCAACATAACGAACGTCTCTTAGGTTTATCAATCTAATATTTTGATTCATCTAGTGGTTAAAAGGAAGTTTATTCATCAACTAAATAATCCGAAAATAAGGTCGGGCAAAAAACGAGACCATGTTCAAAAACTATTTAAAAATCGCTTGGCGAAACCTTACTAAAAATAAGGGCTATTCTATAATTAATATTGGTGGTTTAGCGATAGGAATGGCTTGCTTTCTCGTCATTGCAGTATATATTAGAAACGAACGGTCGTATGATAGCTATCATGAAAAAGGGGATAATATTAATCGCATAGTTCATCATGGAAGTGAAGATAAATTGGAGGATAGATGGGTTTGGGGAAATGCTCCTGTTGGTCCGGCCCTAAAAAAAGATTTTTCAGAGGTATCAGAAATAGTTCAATTCTCTGGTAGGTCAGATATTTTATTAGAGTACAACGAACGTTCTTTCCAAGAAGGGAATTCTTTTTATGTAGACGAGACTGTTTTTGATGTATTTAGTTGGCCATTACTTTCTGGAAACCCTAAAACGGCACTAAAAGACCCTTACTCCATCGTACTTACAGAAAGCACTGCTAAAAAGTATTTTGGCAATGAGAACCCCGTTGGTAAAACAATGGATGGTATTGGAGGAAGAGCAAACGACGGCCTCTACACAGTTACTGCTGTTATGAAGGACGTGCCCGCTAACTCTCATTTTTCTTTTGATGTGCTCATGTCTATGAGCTCCTTTTTTCAAACAAGACCGGAAATTTTTGAGGCTTGGGGTTATGTAGATTTTTACACGTATTTTTTAGTTAACGACAACTTTAATCAAGGAGCATTTCAGGCTAAAATGCCAGAATTTCTAAAGCGAAATAGGCCTGAAGCAAATGCTGAATATTTTTATGATCTTTCTTTTGAACCTTTAAAAGATGCTTATTTAAACTCTTTAGCAGCGAGACAACCCGGGGTCACAGGTAGTCTTTCTAATATCTATATTTTCGCTCTCATTGGTCTATTTATCTTAATAATTGCCTGTATAAATTTTATGAATTTGGCTACTGCACGCTCCTTAGAAAGAGCAAAGGAAGTGGGCGTTCGGAAAGTAATAGGTGCAGATAAAAACGGATTGCGTTATCAATTTTTAGGAGAGTCTTTACTATTGGTATTACTAGCGGCTATACTTGGATTGGTTTTAGTACTGCTAGGTCTTCCTGTAATGAGAGGCATTACGGGTAAAGAGCTTCTGTCTGCAGAAATATTTAACCCAATTAGTCTTTGCCTTTATTTTGGAATGGCATTAATAACAGGTTTGCTTGCTGGTTCATATCCTGCTTTTGTCCTATCTAATTTTAAACCTTCTAGCGTATTAAAGGGAGTGTTTAGAAGCTCTAAACAAGGCACTAGCTTAAGAAAAGGTTTAGTTGTTTTTCAATTTGCACTCTCCATAGCTCTTATTGCAAGTACAGTGATTGTTTATTTTCAATTAGGATTTATGTTGGATAAAAATCTAGGCTTTGATCGTGATCAGCAATTAGTAATAGATTTTAATTGGGACGGTCAGGTCATGGAAAATATGGAGACTATAAAAAGTGAGTTCATGAGCCTTTCCGAAGTAGTTTCTATTGCTGGTTCACGTACCGTTCCTGGAGGACATTTCCCAGGAGCAGGAACAGACATTGAAACGTCCGAAGGAAATATGCAAAACTTTGAGCCTTTTCTTTACGAAATAGATTTCGATTTCATACCGCACTATGAGATAGAAGTCGTAGCAGGGAGGGCATATTCTAGAGAATTTGTAACAGATTCTCTTTCTTCATTAATGGTTAACGAATCTGCTGCAAGAAGCTTTGGTTATGCCAACCCTGCAGATATTATTGGCAAA
>CALHVP010000266.1 GCA_938038975.1 uncultured Maribacter sp.
TCCAATTTAACTGCAGACTTCGGTGGACCATGCCCAGCAGGTGAAGTTACTGGAACTGTTACTTGGACAGACTTAGGTGGTGGAGAATACGCTACTAGCGATTTAGGTTTCGGACAATATGAATCTACATGCTGGAATGATGGCCCTGCGACAAGTGCTGGTGCCAAATTTACTGATGCATGTGGTTTAATTGTATCCGGAGGTACCGATCAATACGGACTTGCTTACGACTGGGTTATTACAGACGTTACTGGACCAGCCCTTACTATGACTTGGACAAACAACTATGCTGATTCTGGCACAGTTGTTATCACAAGAGAAGGTGGAGCAGATTGGCCAGAGTTACGGACCAACTAAACCATTACGTTTTATATTACAAAGGGCAGCATTCTAACTTAAGATACTGCCCTTTATTTTTTGTAAGAAATTGAACTGTCATGAAAACTAAACTATACTTTTTTGTATTCATTCTTGCGTTTTCTTTTATCAATTGTAGTAAAGAAACTAAAGCGTTATTTATTCCTGAACAAGATGATACCACACAACCAACGGATACAATACCTAATCCTGACACCAATACAAGTGCGAATAACTTAGGCACTACAGTACTCAACAACTCAAAAGTGTATGATGGTTACACGCTCTTTACTTCACACAAGAACACATATTTAATTGACAACTGTGGATCTCTTATACATGAATGGAATAGCACTTATCTTCCTGGTAATTCTGTTTATCTTTTAGACGATGGTTCTATTCTTAGGGCAGGTAAAATAGATAACCCAGACTTGGACTACGCAGGTATTGGAGGAATCGCAGAAATAATCAATTGGGATAACGAAGTTACTTGGAGCTATCAATTCTCAACAGAAACATTCACACAACATCACGATATATTCCCAATGCCAAATGGAAATATATTAGTATTAATTGCAGAAAAAAAAACTAATCAAGAAGTATTGGATTCAGGTCGTAATCCTGAACTTTTGTCTGAAACAAATCTTTATAATGAATATATTATAG
Source organism: uncultured Maribacter sp. (assembly GCA_938038975.1). GTDB lineage: Bacteria > Bacteroidota > Bacteroidia > Flavobacteriales > Flavobacteriaceae > Maribacter. The sequence goes on from CALHVP010000266.1 coordinate 1,024, forward strand.
AGGTTACACCAATAGGAACTTCTGAAATAAACGAGGTATGGAAATGGAGTTATTGGGATCATCTAGTACAAAACTTTGATGACACTAAAACAAACTTTAGTTCTAGCATTAAAGACCCTTACAAATTAGACTTGAATTTCTTAAGTCAAGATAACAATACAGATATCGATTGGCTACATGTAAACTCCATTCAATATAATGAACGCTTAGATCAAATACTGATAAGCGCTCAAGGAATTAACGAACTACATATCATAGATCATTCTACTACTACAGCACAAGCACAAACCGACACAGGTGGACAAAGCGGTAAAGGAGGTGATTTCATCTATCGTTACGGAAACACAGCAGCTTATGGAGAAGGAGATTTAACTGATCTTAAACTTTTTAGACAACATTATCCTAACTGGGTTCTAGATACCAATAAAATAATTTTATATAATAACGGGAATGGTAGACCTGAAGGAGCATACTCTACAGTAGATATTATAAACCCTCCAATGACAAGCAATCGAGAGTACACACTTACGAACAATACCTATGGCCCACTAAACTTAGATTGGACCTATATAGATCCCGTAGATCCTATAAATTTCTATTCAAGAATACTATCTGGCGCACAAGCACTTCCCAACGGTAACTTTCTAGTTTGCGAAGGACTTACAGGTCGCTTTTTTGAAGTAACACAAGAAAAAGAAACTGTTTGGCAATACATTAGTCCTGTACAGAGCTCTGGAACAATCCTAAGGGATGATCAACAACCGGAAGGCAATCTTACATTTAGAGCCATAAAATATGCTGTAACGCATCCTGCATTTACCAACAAAGATTTAAACTCTAAAGGACCAATTGAACTAAACGCAGCAGCATTTAATTGTAATAACTAACTAACACGAGCTACTACATCTTATTTATTCTTCTAAAAAAAAGAACATCCTTTAATTCTAGTGAGTTAGCCAAGCCTTTTTACGTATTTTTGCCATATGGAAAAAACTACGCAAATCTATGGTATACGCGCTATCATAGAAGCTGTAAAAGCAAATGAGGAAATAGATAAAGTCTTTATCCAAAAAGGTCTTAAAGGAGACTTAATAAAAGATTTAGAACGCATCTTACGCCAAAATGACATTACAGCTGCTTATGTTCCTATAGAAAAGCTAAATAGGCTAACCAAAAACAACCATCAAGGTGCTGTTGCCAATATTTCTCCTATTTCTTTTGTATCCTTAGAAAACCTCGTAACCAATGCAGCATCTAAAGAAACGCCTGCATTATTTTTACTCTTAGACCAATTATCTGACGTAAGAAATTTTGGAGCAATCATTAGAACCGCAGAATGTACTGGTGTAGACGGTATCATAATACAAAAAAAAGGAGCTGCACCTGTAACAGCGGATACTATTAAAACATCTGCCGGAGCAGCGTTTAAAGTACCAATAGCGAAAGTTGACCATCTTAAAGATGCCGTTTTTTACTTACAAGCATCAGGAATCAAAATTGTATCGGCAACAGAAAAAGCAAAACAATCCGTTTACGATATTTCATTTACAGAATCTATAGGAATCGTAATGGGATCTGAAGATCGTGGTATTACCCCATCTATTATAAAAGCATCAGACTTTACTGCTAAAATTCCTTTAAAAGGAGAAATTGCCTCTCTTAACGTATCCGTTGCTTGTGCTGTTTTTTTATATGAATCGGTAAGACAGCGCTTGGGTTAACTAGCGCTACTTTTCTTCGGAATTATCATCCTTTTTAAAAAAATATCTCACTTGTAAAGAATCATAATTATCTGAATCATCTTCTACAGGTGGCTGCAACTCTACAAAATTACCTTCTTGATCAAATTGTCTTAAGAAAGGATCCTCCTCCTCCTTAAAATCTTCTTTCTCCCAATCGAATTTTTTTGGTAATGGTACTTTTGCACTTATAAATATTGCTAACAGAAGTCCCGTTAAAAAACCTCCCAAATGTCCTTCCCAAGAAATACCTTCCTTAACCGGGAAAATATACCATAATAAACTACCGTAAACAAACACCACCACTAAAGAAAGGGCCACTAATCGATAATGCTTTAGGAAAGCCCCTTTAAAAAAAATAAAACTGGCTAGGACATAAATTAATCCGCTAGCTCCAATATGATAAGAGGGCCTGCCAATACCCCAAGTTATTAAACCAGAAAGAACAACACCTAACATTACCACTTTCCATGCAATCTTATTATAGAAATAAAACAAGGCAGCTAACAATACTGCTAAGGGTATAGTATTATTATAAAGATGCTCTAATGAACCATGTATAAAAGGGCTTAAAACTATGCCTTTTAAACCAGAGATAGTCTGTGGATAAATTCCATAAGCATTAAAATTAAGCTTCTGAGCAAGTTCTACCCAATATACTGTCCATATAGACAATACTGCGAAGAGTGGCGCAAAAACTACCGCATTCGAAAATTTAAAATATTGATGATTGGACATTTGACCAAAATTTACATATCTAATATCAAATTATTAGCCAAAAAGCTAAAATGGAAATATTGTCATGGTCAGTACTAAACAAAATTTGTTAGATCTTATTGTGACTCGTATGGAATTCCCCTCATCAACTTTTCCTATTTTTATCCTATGAATGAACCTTTAGCAGAAAGAGTAAGACCTAAAACCCTAGAGGAGTATATTAGCCAAAATCATTTAATTGGTGAAAAAGGATCTTTAACCCATCAAATAAAAAAAGGCATCATACCCTCTTTGATTTTATGGGGGCCTCCTGGTACCGGAAAAACAACTCTTGCCAATATTATTGCAGAGGAAAGCAAACGTCCATTCTATATTTTAAGTGCAATTAACAGCGGAGTAAAGGATATACGCGAGGTAATAAACAAAGCGAAACAAGCCGGTGGTTTATTTACCACCAAAAACCCAATTTTATTTATTGATGAGATTCATAGATTTAGTAAATCTCAACAAGATTCTTTACTTGGAGCTGTTGAAAAAGGTTGGGTAACCCTTATTGGAGCAACCACTGAAAATCCAAGTTTTGAAGTAATCCCTGCCTTATTGTCTCGTTGCCAAGTATATATACTTAATCCTTTTGGCAAAGAAGATTTAATTGCTCTGTTAAACCGAGCATTAAAGATAGATAAGCATCTAAAGTCTAAAACCATAAATCTAAAAGAAACAGAGGCACTTCTGCGCTTATCGGGTGGTGATGGTAGAAAACTACTTAATATTTTCGAACTCATCATTAACTCTGAAGAATCAGACAGTATAGATATAACAGACGAACTAGTTCAACAAAAAATTCAAAAAAACACAGTTTTATATGATAAAACTGGAGAGCAGCATTACGATATTGTATCTGCATTCATCAAATCCATTCGAGGAAGTGACCCAAATGGTGCCGTTTATTGGCTAGCTAGAATGATTGAAGGTGGTGAAGATGTAAAGTTTATTGCTCGTAGAATGCTAATTGCAGCATCTGAAGATATAGGTTTAGCAAATCCTACGGCACTCGTTATTGCGAATACAACTTTTCAGGCTGTTACGACTATTGGGTATCCGGAATCCCGAATAATCTTGAGTCAATGTGCTATCTATTTGGCAACATCACCTAAAAGTAACGCAAGTTATATGGCAATTGGTAAAGCACAACAAAGTGTGAAACAAACCGGCAATCTACCTGTACCATTAGCACTAAGAAACGCGCCTACCAAATTAATGAAAGACCTAGGTTATGGTGAAGATTATAAATATGCTCATGATTATGAGAATAATTTTGTAGCAGAAGAATTTTTACCTGAAGAAATTTCAGGTAGCTCCTTTTACAAACCGGGTAAAAATTCTAGAGAATCTACTTTAAGTGATTTCCTTAAAAAACGATGGAAGGATAAATATAATTTTTAAAACTTAATAGTAAGTACTTCTCGAACTAACTCATCACCCTTGTAATACTCAAATACCCAAGCATTATCTATTTTAAATACCATTCCACGTTTACCATCACCGTTAGCCATATAAACATTTTCAGTAGAGCTTTTCAATAGCTTTATAATCACCTTTGGTGTTCCATCCACTAACTGATAACCATTAGCTATAGGTTGAGCGTATAAGACAGCAGCATCAGTATTTGTTTTGCTGTCAGGTATTTCTTTAGATGCTTGTTTTATATTTGATATTATTGGTTCAACACTTTCATATGATTGAACTGAATCTGTTGCTATTTGAACTACTGCACTATTACTATTTTTAGATTTTGTTCGCACTACTTCCTTAGGCATATTCGTAAATTTAGAAGACTCTGAAATAGGCTCTGTTAGTGTTTTTACATCATTTTTAAAACTCACAGTAATAGGTTTTTCGTCTTCATTAGGTTCATTATAGCTGTAATTTAAATTATCATAAGAGGACATAGCTTCTAGAATTGCTGATTTATATGCAGCAGTATATTGCTTTATTTTATTACTTACCTCTATAGAAGAAAATACTTCTTGTCCTTTACAATCCACTAATGATATCCTTAGTTTTGTTCTTAGCATGGTAGATTGATCATTAAGCACGACTGTAAGCCCTAAACAAGTATTTTTATAAAAATCCTCAGGTAATGCATCTTCGTATACTGCCAAAAACTCCCTCTGAACAAAAGCATATTTTAATAACGTACTTGTCTGATATTGATTGGGCTTGTTAAAACTTTCGAATTTTTTAGGAATTACAATATACTTGTAATCGTTTAAATTTTCCTGAGCTATACCCATACTAGAAATAAAGGCAAAAACAATTAGTATACTATTTTTCAAAATAAGAAGATTAAAGATTCATTAAAAGAAGTGAAAAAAGTATGCCAAATATTTAGAAATGTAAAAACTAAACTTTTTCCCTACTTCTTCTTGCCCCAAGATATGATATTTAATCCTAACTGAAAAGATGCGTAATTACTTGCGGCTATGTTTTGATAAGATAAAAGATTATCTCCTATAACATATAAATTAATGGGGCCCGCCTGGATATTTAAACCTAAACCAACATTAGTAGAACTAAATTTATCTACCGTATACGTTCCTTTTAATGCCATAAAACGACCAAACCTTCGAAGGTAAAACCCAGTTAATGCTGTTTGCGGACCTCTGGGCCTATTAACAGCAAATAGCTGAACTCCAACACCGTTTGCATACTTTAAACGCCTACTATCGGTAGTTAAAGTGCCACAATCACATGCCTTTTCTGAACCTATTGGCTTTCCAAAATCATGACGAAAAGAAGCGTTTAGCTTAGTTGGCCTAAATGACACATATCCCTTATTGGTTGTTTCAAAAGGAATCAACTCCTCCACCTCATCAACCAAATCTTGCCAAAAATCTCTATTAAGATCAGCCAATTCTTGAATAACATTAATTTCAATACCTTCAATAGTAGCATTACCCTTAAGGCTATACGTGTATACATCTCCACTATGATACATAAATCCTAAATCTAGAACGCTACCAGTAATAGACGTACGTTCATTCAGTTTGTAAGTAAAACCTAAATCAGCACCAACACCTAAATCTCCTCCAAAAAGAGCGCGTTTTAAAACTGCACTAGTAAGTTGCGCTTGATCATCTGAATTATTTAATGATCCAAATCCAGAACTTCTTAGTTTGAGGTCTGCACTAAGTGTAGTAGCTAATCTATTGTTTTGTCCCTGTGTGTTTACTAAGTAACCCTTATTGTTTGTAGAATTAAAATCAAATATTCCAGAATACAACTTAGCCCTAGCACCAATAGTAAGTTTCTTATTCATCTTTTTATTTACTCCAAAATGGTAAACGGCCACCATGGAACCTCTGGTCTTTAAATCTCCTAAATCAAAACGTTGATTTAATCTGCCCGCATTACCTTCAAAAGCAAGCAATGCATAATCGGTAGGCCAGTAGAGGATATTATCCATTTCTACATATGCCCCAAAAGAATAAAAAATATCAGGATTAAAACCTCGATATCCCCCGTTAAACAATTCAATTTGTAGATTTTGGCTAAATTCATCTCTAGGGGTTAGACCAGCTACCAAACGATCTCTTACTTTATCGTTTATATCTAAACCGTCATCAGCAAATATATCGTTTACAGAAATCCCATTAGAACCTCCATAACCAGATAATCCAGATAACAATGGAATACCTGCATACCACTGAAAATCAGTTTCTATTCCTGGATTTATAATTAAAGATTGTGGAATTTCTGTAAAATCATAAAGGACTTGCTTGTTTTGAGCCAACAAAGGACTTGTGACTAAAGCTAAATATAGAAAAATACGATACCTAGAACTCATTTTAACCTGAGCGTAAATTGAGCACTAGACCTTAAGACTATGGCAGCATCAGGGATACCTGAAGTACTTGTATTATCACCAAAATTAGATGCATTAAGTCTTAGTTTACTCGTATTCCTTAAAATTTCGAGACTTTTACCTGTATTCCCATAAGCCCTCTCTCGTATTAATACTGCCGTTGGTGCAGCAGGCATTGTAAATACTTCCGTATCCAGAAGTATATCGTTTTCATCTAAAAATTCTATTTCTATTTCTATTGGCTTATCTGTAGTATTCTCTAACTCATAAGTAATTACTCCTTCCAAAACTCGGTCCGAAAAAAAAGCTTCTTCGAAAGCATCAAAATTAAAATCTTGAGTGAAAAAACTAACATCCACTACCCTATTTATAAGGCTTTCCTGAACCTTAACAAAAAAGATACTAGCTTCTAAAGTAGGAGTAATACTTAAATCTTCATACTGATTAAAATCCTGCTTTTCCGAACAGGAAAAACAAAAGATGGTACATATTAAAATCAAAAGAATGTTCTGTAAACCTTTCATATAGCTCAACTATTATAACATAATCCTATTCTAGACGGATACGTTATATTAATATAAACTCTATAAATATGTTTTTATTTCCCATAAACCTTTAATCATTGGGCTATGCTGGTGCTCAGCTTCCCCATGTGCATTAAAATGTAATGCATATAGGCCCGCCTTTTTCGCACCTAAAATATCTGCTTCTAAACTATCGCCTATCATTAGTGCGGCCGATGAATTTACGTTAGCCTTAGTTAACGCAAGGTTAAAAATAATAGGATTAGGCTTTTTAACTCCTGCCATTTCAGAATCAATTACCTGATCAAAGTAATGAGCAATACCAGAATTTATAAGTTTCTTTTTCTGTATTTCTTGAAATCCGTTAGTGATTACATGTAGCTTGTATTTTGGTTTTAGATAATTTAAAATTCTCAAGGTGTCTGGAAATAGGTGGGTATGTGAAGAAAGCTGGTTTATATAATCTTCAGCCAAACTATTTATAGTGCTATCAGAAACAGCATATCCTAAAGTATCAAACACGGATTTAAGACGCTGATACCTTAACTCAGCCTTCGTAATTTTTTCCTCTCTATATAACTTCCAAAAAACCAAATTAGCAGGTACATATACTTCTAAAAAGTCCTCCATAGGAACGTTAACCCCATGTTTAGGCAAAATTATTTCAAAGGTAAGGGCAGAATTTTTTTCAAAATCCCACAATGTATGATCTAAATCAAAAAACACATCGGTAACTAAGTCCTTAAACATTGTATGTTTCTATTAAATTTTTATAAATCTGTAGCCAATTAAATTTCTCATTTGTTCCAATAAGCTCATTAGAGGAAACTGTCACAAATGAACCTTTTACCGTTTTTACCTCAGTATAAATAGTATTTATTTTACGCATTAGTTCTGATTCTGACATAGAACTTAACAAAGCATAATCATGTAAAGCAAATGGATGTAAACGAATAGGTTGCTGTAGCTCTAAAGGAATATCATAAAAGTAAAACGGTGTGCAAGTACCTGCTCTAAAGCCAATCTCATGGGTATAACCCATAGTAAAATCATCTGTAAATTCTGCGGCAACCAAATTTCTATATGTTTCGGGAATATCTACTCTATTATATCGCATTCTAGAATAGTTTACTGGCCTATTGATAACATTTTGAAGGTTTTTCTTTTCTTTCTTCAACAAATCAATATCCTTAAATGAGCTATAAGATGCGCCTAAGGCAACAGTAGAATAGTCTGCTATATACTTGATAAGCGATTTAAAACTATTACTATTTGTAGATACATTCTTATCGTATTTTGAGTAATCAGCAAACTGAAAAAAGAAAACACTTTTTATTTTATGAGACCTATGCCATGTAACCAGCTTTGTGAAATTATCATAAGGATCTTGCCTTAACTTTAAGCCAACAGTCATACGTTGCCAAACACGTTTTAATTTGAACGTTCCTACATCATAAAGGAAGGCGGCTATCCCTCTAAAAACACCCCGATGTGCATATGCATGTGAGGTAGTCACATCCACTACAGATGTGAAATTATAGCTTCGTTTTTTATACTTCATTTCAGGAAATCGTTCCTTCAAGGAATCTAATAATTTCAAAGCCCAAATATCTATTACTGGCGTCTGTAAGAAATCATTTTGGTACGCAATGCTGTCTTTTGGAGAAAACCGGCCATGTAAATCTTTAACATGAGGTAAGTATTCTTCATACCTACTTAGCAAATAGAAACTTGCAGCAAAGACATCAAACGGAATTGCACTTCGTTCACCCGTAGGAAAGAAACAAGGTGTACCGTTCCAATCTACTATTTGTATTTGAATATCATTAATTCCCTGTTCAAACATCAAGTCATTACTTCGTACAAAAAATTCATTTTGCAAAGGCTGTTTGGTATACGTGATTTTTTCGTCCGTATGTTTAATAAAGTCTTCTACCTTAGTAGTAAAACCAATTTCTATTCCTAAAATTTTTGTAAATACTTGACGCATGGTATACGTAAAGCGTGGGGTAATTTTATGAGTATAGATTAATAACATTTACAGGAGATGATTATCAGCGAAACTAAAATAGTCTTTCTGCGTGATGATAAGATGGTCTAAAACTTTAATATCTAAAGATTCAGACGCTCTTTTAATTTTTTGAGTAATTTCCTTATCTGCTTTACTGGGCTTTAAGGTGCCACTAGGGTGATTATGAGCTAAAATAAGTCCCACTGCTCCCAATTCTAAAGTTTGTTTCATAATGATACGCACATCTACCAAGGTACCTGTAATCCCCCCTTTACTTAGCTGTGATTTTTGTAATACTTTATTTGAATTATTTAGGTACAATATCCAAAATTCCTCATGCTCTAATTCGCCCATTATTGGCTGGAGAATTTCAAAAGCAGTTTTGCTACTCGTTATCTTATCTACCTTTAAAAACTCCTCTCCCCTCCTACGTCTTCCAATCTCTAAAGCTCCAGCAATAGTTACTGCCTTCGCTTCACCTATACCTTTAAATTGCATTAACTGTTTTATGGATAGCCTTCCTAATTCATTTAAATTATTATCTACAGAAGATAAAATGCGTTTAGAAAGTTCCACTGCACTTTCGGACCTGCTGCCAGAACCAATAAGGATTGCAATAAGTTCGGCATCCGACAAAGCTGACCTTCCTTTATTTAGAAGTTTTTCTCTTGGTTTATCATCATCTGCCCAATGCTTTATGGAAAAAGAAACTGGCTTTTCTTGCATAGGCTAAAGATAACGAACTAATTATTTTATCGTAAATTTCAATTAAGAATTAAAAGTTCCATAAAATGAAATCATTACTTACAGAGGAAGGTCATAAAGAAATAACCACACGTTTATCAAAACTCACCGAAAACTCTAAAGGAAATTGGGGAAAGATGACGGTTGGCCAAATGAGCTGGCATTGCCAATACCCATTAAAACTAGCAATAAAAAACAAAGAGAATTCCTCAAAAGGTAATTGGCTTATTAAAACATTCTTTAAGAAATCATTATATAACGACAAACCATACCGTAAAAATTTACCTACCGCACCTCAACTAAAAGCAAAAGAACCCAAAGATTTCTCCAATGAATCAGCTATTCTTAAAAACCTAATCGATGAATTTTCTGCACTTAAAAATAGAAATAAATGGTACCCTCATCCAATGTTTGGTGAATTTACCAAAGAACAGTGGGGACAGCTAGAGTATAAACACCTAGATCATCACTTAAAGCAATTTGGAGTGTAATAAATTACAATTGCCTTTTGTGCGTATTTATAGGTCAAACTCCCCTACTCAAACACTTTGTGATTTTTTTCCAGTCGACACCTATTCAATACTAATAGAAACAAAAAAAAACCCTTGTTAGCCAACAAGGGTTTTTCTTAAATACATCTATATTATTCTACTGGTTTTTTAGAAACTTCCTCTAGTTCTTTAGCCTTCTTTTTAATATTCTCCTTACCCTTTTTTATAACAGCTTCCAGTTCATTTAATTTTTCCTCGGCTTTAGAAATTTTTTCATCCTTCTCTTTTAGAATCTCTTCGTCAGCACCTTTTTCCTCACGTTCTTTGGCAACTCTTTCCTTAGCCTCTTTGACCTTTTTACGACCACTCTTCAACGTCTCTTCATTTTCACTAAGAGTGCCTTCGGATTTTTCAATTTTATCCTTAGCCATAGTTGCTCTATAAGCACCGAACTCTTTCCCAGACATATCGCCTTTATCTCTTCCATACCCATTTGCCTTGCCTCCCTTGTTCTTATCCTTTTTTACTTTATCCTTTTGCTCATCTGCATCTTCCATCTCATCATTATGATTTTCTTCTCCTTGTTTGTCTTTAAGCTTATCCTTGCCTTTCTCTTTCATTTTCTCTTTTGCCTGATCTTTTTGGGATTTACCTTTTTGCTTTAACTCATCAGCCTTACCTTTTACCTTGTCTATATCCTCTTCAACATCAGACTTTACCTGCTTTAATTTTTCTTTCTTTCCTTTACCTTCGGACTTTCCTTGGGCATATGAAGTTGTACTAGCAGCTATAAATACAAGTGCTATTAGGGTAACTATTTTTGTTATGTTTTTCATGATTTCTTTTCTTAGATTTATAAACTATCCAATTCAATAAGAGCAGCCTCTACTTCTTCTGCCTTCTGTTCTACTTCCTCTACAGTATGATCAACATCTTGTTCTACCGCTTCTATTTTATCTAGATTGGCATCTAACTGTTCTTTTTTGGTATCTCTACAAGACATTAGCCCTACTAGTAGTACACCAATAATTAAAGCACTTACTTTTTTCATAATTTAAATTACATGATTAGTACTTTTGAAAACGAAGAAAAACAATTAAAATTGTTTGATATTCAAGCTGTTACATTAGTAGATTTGAAATCTTTTTTAAATCTAGTCCGCCATAATTACCCGAACTCATTAATAACAAGGTGGTATTGGTATAGTCCGACTGATTCACATAGTCATGGAAAGAAACAGCATCAGTATAAATTTTTAAATCTTTTCTTTGAAAAGCATCTGTAATCTGATCTGGTGTTACTGCTTCTAATTTTTTTATCACCACAGACTCTGGAAGAAAGAAAATAACCGCTTCATCTGCTGCATCCAAAGCTCCTTTATATTCTTTTAGAAACTCTGGGTTAAAACTACTATACGTATGCAATTCTAAACAAGCTATTAACTTACGTTTTGGGTATTGTTCTTTTACTGCTTTGGTTGTTGCAGCAACCTTACTTGGGGAGTGTGCAAAATCCTTATAAGCAACACTAGTGTTTCCTTCCGCTATTTTCTCTAAGCGTTTTGATGCTCCTTTAAAAGTTGCAATTGCCTCATAAAAATCATCTTCATCGATGCCCATATTCTGACATATCCATTTAGCACCGGCAAGATTACTAAGATTGTGCTTTCCAAAAACTTCAATAGGCATAGGGCCTTCCGGAGTACTTAATAAGGTTTGACCATTTTCCACTTCATAATCAGGTGTTTCATATCCTAATTTTCGAATTGCGTTATCCGAGGCTTCAACCACCTTTTTAACCTCTACGTCTTCAACGTTATACGTAATGCTACCGCCATTAACAATACTATCTACAAAAATTTGAAATTGTTCTATATAGTTCTCAAACGTTGGAAACACATTAATGTGATCCCAAGCAATACCACTTAACAGTGCAATATTGGGTTTATATAAATGAAATTTTGGCCTTCGGTCTATTGGAGAGGAAAGATATTCATCACCCTCCAACACTATAAAATCATTTTCTTCTGTTAGGTGCACCATACGATCAAAACCATCTAATTGAGCACCTACCATATAATCTACCTCACGACCATGAAAATTAAGTACATGAAGAATCATAGAGGTTAT
>CALHVP010000267.1 GCA_938038975.1 uncultured Maribacter sp.
TCCTTACAGACAGGATCAAAGCGTTTGACAAAAGCTATCAAAATGGTGAAATCTCCAAAATCAGGAGCATACACATTTGTTGAGTCAGTTATGGCGCCAGATAGAGTAAATGAATTCTTAGCTAAGAAATAAATTTACTTATACAACGTATACAAAAGACCGTCTTCCTATGAAGACGGTCTTTTTGTGTTTTTATTTTTTTGAATAGTTACGTATGTAATCTTTGGTGATAAAGAGGAGGGTTCGTTATTATAGTAGGACTTATATATCTTTGTTGTACATAATTTAAGAAACCCGAGAAAATTTGGTAGCATCATCTGATAAAGAATATATATTAGCCAAACGAATAAAGCAGAATAAAAGCAGAATTGATGCTGACTTTGTAGAGCTTGCTAATTGGATTTCAGAAAAATACGAAGTAAATGTTATAAACATTACTCACGAAATAATGAACCACGACAACCGAATCAGAATCGGAATTGTAGTCGAAACTGAAAATGACGAAGTCAAATTCAAAGAAAGTGATGAACGGTGGGCTAATTATAATGAAAAAATTCAGAATGAAATTGCAGAAAAGTATCTGGAGATATGCAGAACTTTGGAAATCCCAAATGGAAAAAGCATTCTTGGATTAACAAAAAAACTGAAACCAAATTTAAAAGATGTTTTCGTTTCAGCTTCAGCATTTGAACCATTAGCGAAAGAAGAAGCGAATGGACTTATTCCAGAACCGAAAATAAAAGAATTGTTAGCTAAACTGAACAATAACAAAGTTTGGACGTTGTCAAGATGTTTTGGAAGTGCGACTTTATTTGTTTTTAATAATGAACAAAAGGAGAAAATAAGTAAATCGGACTTCTTTAAAGAACTGGAAAAAAGATATTTTGAGTTGCTTAAAGAATATGACGAATTTGGTTATTGGAAACGAGATGAATTTAAAATTGGAATTGACTCAAAACAAAATTTTGACGAAAATTATGAAAGTAGTTGGTTTTATTATTACAGATAAAAACTGCTTACAATAATGGTAACCGCGATTACGGCGAATTCGACTATGTCCGAATCCACTCGGGATTGCTAATGTCTGTGCTAAACCGAAAAATAACGCATATTAACCCGTAACTGACGGTTATACGAGACCGTTGTAAACAAGCAAAAAAAACTAATTCTTAAATTTAAAATTACTAGATATTAATATAAATGAATTTCAATAATTTAAGTGGAATAGTGCCTTTAGACCTAGCTTCTGAAATTCTAAGTTTACTAGAAAAACAAAAATTTCCTAAAAACCATCTATTACATAAACAGGGAACTATTTGTAATCATATATACCTAGTGGAAAAAGGAATAGTTAGGACTTTTTTTTATAAAGAAGGTAAAGACATTACAGTACATATTGCCTCTGAAGGGGAGCTTATAACGGCTATCGACAGTGTAATCAGTTTAAAAAAAAGTCGATATACTGTTGAATTATTAGAAGACAGTGAAATTCTTGCAATCTCTTATATAGAGCTTCAATCCCTAATGGAAAAACACCCTCACTATGAAAAATATATGAGGTTAATTTTAGAACAGTTATATACTGAAGGAGCGGATAGAATTGAAGAATTTTTATTTTACTCTGCTAAAGAACGATATGACAATTTGATCAAGACAAGACCTCATCTTTTGAACAGGGTTAATTTAGGTCACATTGCTTCCTATCTTGGTATAACACAGGAGACCTTAAGTCGAATAAGAAAGCATCCTTAATTTTTTTATTTTTTGACAATTGTCAAAGAGTATTGATTTTGCAGCACTTAGTTTTGTGTAAATTAAAGTTTATACAAATGGATTCAAATGTCATCAAATTATTTTTAAGAATTGGAATTGGAGCTGGTTTTTTATCTGCTGTAGCCGATAGATTGGGATTATGGCCTACGCAAATATCTGCTTGGGGGAACTGGGAAAATTTTCTAGGATATACCAAATTAATTAATCCAATAATTCCAGAAATATTAATTCCAATGGTTGGAGCTGTGGTGACCATCGCTGAAGTATTATTTGGAATTTGTTTAATTATAGGATTTAAAACAGAATTGACAGCAAAATTAAGTGGATATCTTATGTTAATTTTTGCACTAGCAATTACGTTTTCTTCTGGAATAAAAGGTGCTTTTGATTATTCTGTATTTGCCGCCTCAGCTGGAGCATTTGGATTGAGTATTATGAAGAATAAATACTTGGAATTAGATATCTTAATTTCTGAAAAAAAACAAAAAAAAGCCAGTGTACGATAACGACTATAATTCTTTATAAAGTGTCTTGTGCTGAAATAAGTTGACACAATTTTGATTTATTACGGTATAGAATTATTAACGTACACTCATCAATCCTTCGTCCACTCCACAGTATCACCAATTTCTATAATCCACTCTTCAGCGAGTCCGCCGTTGATTTCTAGTACATATTTGGCGGGTACTTGTGATGATAAAGAAGTAAGATCCAATGGTTTTGCATTTTCAGCAAAAGCAACCACTTTTTTGTTACTATCTATATAAATAAGATCCAGTGGAATCAATGTATTCTTCATATGGAAATTCTGTACACGTTCTTCATCAAGTATAAATAACATGCCTTGTAATGGTTGCATGCTTGATCTGTGCATTAATCCTGTCTCACGCTCATAATCATCTTCGGCAAACTCTATGTCTATTTTTTGAATATGACTGCCATCTGCTTTGGTAAGGATCAGCGTTCCTTCTTTGGTGAAAACAAACTCGGTAGGCGTAATGACTTTATCTTCTTTTGTTTCCTTACAACTATAGATTGCAAAGGTGACTAGAAGTACCAATGCTATTTTTATCAGTGTCTTCATATCGTATGCTTCTTTTCTTTATTAAGCGATGTGTACACGAGATAGATTCCAATAAGGATAAAAGGAATACTTAATATTTGACCTGTGTTAAGACCTAAGATCCAATCTTCGCGACCTTCTACTTGTTCTCGTTTAAAGTTTTCTACGATTAAACGTACACCCATTAATAGGAGTAAGAAGGTTCCAAACAAAAGCCCTACTTTTTCAGAAGCTTTTGTTTTCCAATAGAGGTATAATACAATTAGAAATACCACGGCATACCCAACAGCTTCCATAAGCTGTCCAGGATAACGATATGGAATCTCTGCGATTATATCGGCATATTGTGGGTCTTCGGTTAATGCTCGTAATGCTTTTCTAGGATTGCTAATCTTAGTAATAGACATCGCGCGTCTCTCACCAATTTCATCTTGTACAAACTGGATTCCTATAGGACTATCTGTTACTTTTCCGACCATTTCTGAGTTAAAGAAATTTCCCATTCTCACAAACATAGCGCCTAGTGCTACGGGTATTGACACGCGATCTAAGACCCAAAGAAACGGTTTTTTCAATACTTTCTTA
>CALHVP010000268.1 GCA_938038975.1 uncultured Maribacter sp.
CAATCAATTTTTATTAAGCTAACAACCAATCACTTTTACGCCCATTATAAACACAGGCCTTAAACATGAAAAATATTTTTAGTGCTTTCCTATTTATCTTTTGCTACTCTGTCTCAGCACAGAGCATACAAGAGACCGCAGTAGTTAATCATTCTTCCGCTAACCAGGTTAATGACTATTACGGTGAAGAGACCAATAAAGAAAATAATCAAAAAGCTTTTGTAAAGGCGGCATCGGATAATGATATCCCACAGCGAACCTTCTCAAACTTAACAGATGTTCAAAATGGATACTATTTAATTTCTGGTGTATTTAGCAAAACCAAGAAATTAACTAAAGAGGTTAAAACCCTTTCTAAAAAAGGCTTTTCATCTGGCTATTTCCAAAATCCAGAAAACAGCCTATACTATCTCTATGTAAACCAATATAGCAATTGGGAACTAGCTATAAAGGATGCAAATTCTAAATTTGACAATAAATTTAAAGGTGATGTTTGGCTACTTCAGGTAATCAATAGTCTTCCGGCAGCTAGTCTTACTGCAGCAAATAGCATTCCTCTAGAAAATGATTCGTTAAATAGAAGTGAGGCGAATTGGGAAGTGCCATTCCAAAAAAAGAATAAAAACCTTTCCAAATCAGGCCAAGCCACAAAGCTTATTCAAAAAGCAGATGAATATTTTAATAAAATGTGGTATGCTGAAGCTTCTACTCTTTATGAAGAAGCATTAACGGATAGAAGTAATTACTCTTTTGAAGTATTACAAAAGGCAGGTGACGCACATTACTTTAATACCAATATGGAGCAAGCCTACAAATGGTACACTATTTTATATGAGGAATATGAAGAAGAAATGTCTGCGGATAATATTTTTAAATATGCTCATTCGTTAAAAGGAACTGGAAAATATAGCAGGTCTAAAAGACTTATGAGGTTGTACAATAAAAAGATGGTAGACGAAAGCGCCACATCTTCCAATTTGGTAAAGAACGAAATGGTTCTTGACGAAATACTAAATGCTCCAAACAAATTTGAAATTAAGAACCTAAGTGTTAATTCACAATATTCTGATTTTGCTCCTATGTTTTATAATGAGGAAGATATCGTATTTGCTTCTGCAAACGATTCTTCTTTTTTAAATACCAGAAGATATAAATGGGACAACCAACCTTATTTAGATTTATATGTAGGGAAACTAAATGAAGAATCAACAGACATTAAAAATGCAGTTAAGTTCTCAAAAGAAGTGAATACCAAATATCATGAGGCAGGGTTAACCTTCTCTCCTGATAATAATACAATGTACTTTACTAGAAATAATTATGAGAAAAAACTTAGAAGAGATAGTAATGGTATTAACCATTTAAAAATCTATCAATCTAAAAAAGTTGACGGGGAATGGACAGAAGCTACTGAATTACCTTTTAATAGCGATGCTTACTCTACTGGCCACCCTGCACTTAGTAAGGATGGTAAAAAACTATACTTTGTTTCAGATATGCCTGGTAGTATAGGCGATACAGATATTTTTGTTGTTGATATTATAGAAGATGGAGGTTTTTCATCTCCTAAAAATCTTGGTCCAGAAATAAATACGGAGCAAAAAGAAATGTTTCCCTTTATTAATGACGAGAAACTATATTTCTCATCTAACGGACACACAGGTTTAGGAGGGTTAGATATATATGAAGCTATTTTAGATGAAGAAAATGGTTTTTCTGATGTAAAAAACTTAGGTAAACCTATCAATAGTAATAAGGATGATTTCTCTTACATAATAAACGAGGAAACAAAAAAAGGCTTCTTCGCCTCTAATCGAGAAGGTGGTAAAGGATTCGATGATATTTATTCTTTTAAACACTTATTAGTTGAGGAAGTTCCTGAAAACTTGAATGCAATTGCTGGTATTATTACTGAACTGGTTACCGGTGATGTAATGCCAAGAGCCTTAGTTGAACTTTTAGATGAAAATAATGTGAAGCTAAAAGAGATTGAAACAGATGATGACGGTAGTTTTATGTTTGAAGACCTTGATGCAGACACCAAATATGTTATCAAAACAAATAAAGAAACTTATTTTGTTAATGAGCGCGAAGTTGCAACACTAGAAAATGACACTATTAACGTGGACATTGCAATGAAAAAGCTAGAAGGAATGATTGCTGTTGAGGATGGTCTTAAAAAGCTCAAAACAGAAATGATTTATTTCGACTTTGACAAATCGTATATAAGACAAGATGCAAGTAAAGAGTTAGATAAGTTAGTAGAGGTAATGACAGAGTACCCTAATATGGTTATAAAAATTGAATCTCATACAGATTCTAGAGGTGTAGCTGTATATAACGACTACCTTTCAGATAAAAGAGCAAAATCTACACGAAAATATATCATATCTAAAGGTATTGATGCTAGCCGTATAGAAAGTGCTATTGGTTATGGAGAACAACAATTGCTTAATGTATGTGATGGCAGCGTAAAATGTGCTGAAGAAGAACATTATCGTAATCGTAGATCTGAATTCATAATAGTAAATATGTAGTCTAAACGACCCTAAATATTAAAAACCACTGATCCTTATCAGTGGTTTTTTTATTTCTACACCTAATATAAGAGGTATACTCCTGTAACCGTAAGAGAGGTAATTGATAATACCACTGCAGCTTATTACATATAATCTCTGCGTAGAAATTCTAAAAGCTAACAAACTATCCTATTTCATCGAATAAATAAGTAGTTCACAGATCCTTCAAAATACACCTTGTCGTTCATAGCTTAAATATGACTTTTATCTAATCTATTGGCGGGTGACTATTTATAAATGAATATTTGTTTTTAAGAACAAGAAAAACCTCGATTTATGGAAAAAATTATACTTATTAGATCTATTTATACAGAAGCTTTTAGAAACTGGAAACACATACTTCTGAAAAATTACTTTAAGGTGTTTACCGTAATTTGTTTTACTTTAATTGCAATAACTATTTACGCCTTTATATTTAGATTATCTACAGGTTACGCTTTTGGAAATTTATAAAGCACTCCTTAATATATAAAACAAAACAGGGCTTAGTTTTAAACTAAGCCCTGTTTTGTTTTACTCCTATTTTTACAGTTAATTAGTCTCTTGAAACTTTAGGGTTTTCATTATAGCTTCTAACTCAAACATGTAGTCTCTTTTCTCGGTAGCAGGCGCAAAAGTAAAGCCTTCTAGCACCAATTTTCTATTGTTAGGCTCATCGTTAATTATATAGGTTATAAACGGCCCTGCCATTGGATATCCAGACATTTCCCATATCCCTCTAACTTCTGCGGCTTTTCTTCCAGAAACCTCGGCAGGAAAGACATATGGAGAAAACGCTTTTTCTGTAATCATATAATTTTCCTTTCCAGGGATATCCTCCCCTGGAATAAACAACTTACCAATAGAATCTCGCATCTTAATAATATCCTGTACAAATGTAGAATCGGTATCAAAAGTATTCCACGGTACACTATAGGCAATGACATTCATTGTTCCTTTTTGTATTTGTCTATCCAACCATACAAAATTAGCTTCTTCCCTTCCTACTTTATAAATAGAAGGCACATTTAATGAAATTCCTAAGTTGTCCTCTAAGGCTTTTTCCTTATTCAGTGATTTTAAAAATCTACGCTGAGCTTCTTCTATTTCTTGCTTTTTAAAAGTAGATACAAAATCAGAGGCCTTTTCATTTATATTTTCAATTATTTCAGCCTTGGTTCTTCCTTTAATTACGCCTACTTTTTGTGGCTTTGCATACATGTTCGTCTTCATATGTGCAATGTCTAAAGAATCCTCCATTACGTAAAGCACATTTCTAGTATTTCTCACCGCACCTGAGAAAACTTGTGGTGGCACTTGAGTAATACTAAATAATGCCTCATCCCAAGTTAGGCCTAATGCGGGTGCAGCAAAATTTTCTCTAATCTTGTCTCCTACTTCACTCTTCCAGAGCTCGTTGTCTATAACAATTGTTAATGTATTATATGCTCCAATAGAATTGGGAAGATAATCTTGTTTTTTACCCTCTTTACAAGAGTTTAAAAATAATCCTGCGCAAAAGAGTAATGCAATTAAATTTTTCATTTTTGGATATTTGGTTTAAGATGAACAATCGCACAATTTTAACTTTGTGCCTGGTTTTAGATTGCTACCGCTAATACCGTTCCATTTTCGCAAATTTTCGATACTAATTCCAGGATATTTTCTAGAAATGGTCCAAAGAGAGTCTCCACTTCTTACTTCGTGTACCTTTGTATTACTTGCTATTGCTGATTTAGAAGCGCTTTTTGTTGATTTCACAACGGCGTTGCCATTTCTTTTTGGATAAATAGTAAGTCGCTGCCCAACACGAAGATTATTACTTCTTAATCCATTCCAGCGTTTAATTTGGCTAACGCCTACTCCGTAACGCTCTGCTATTTTTCCTAAGAAATCTCCGCTTCGCACCTTGTAACGTAATCTGTTTTCCTCCGCTTGCTTTACCAACTCTGGCAACGGACTTTCATTACTCTCTAATTCCTTTTTAACGTGAGCATAAATTGCTTCTTCGTTAGCAACAAACTTACCCATGGCCTCCCAAGGTAAACGTAACGCATGTACCTCTCCTTTTACATAAGGTATAGCCTCTAGTTTATATGAAGGGTTCAAAACACCAAGCACCTCTTTATCAATTCCTGTTAATTCAGATATCTGATTAAAAGTGATAAAACTCTTTACATGAATAGTATCGGTTTCAAAATAGTTTCTTTCAGGTATTTTTCCAGTTATACCATATTCTTCAGCGTATTCAAAAATGTACATCGTAGCTAAAAAGGCGGGTACATAGCCTGCAGTTTCTCTAGGTAAATAACTTCTAAGATTCCAGTAATTTTTATGACCCCCAGAACGTCGTATAGCTTTATTTACGTTGCCAGGCCCAGAATTATAAGCAGCAAGTGCTAAATCCCAGTCCTCATATATACGATACAATTTATTTAAATATTTAGATGCAGCCTTTGTAGATTTAATAGGATCACTACGTTCATCTACATAACTATTTATTCTTAAATCCATTTCTCTTCCCGTTCCATACATAAACTGCCATAGGCCCGTTGCACCTACGCGTGATCTGGCTTTAGGGTTTAAGGCAGATTCTACGATGGCTAAATATTTCATCTCTAAAGGAATGTTATGATTATCCAATTCCTGCTCAAAAAGAGGGAAATAAAATTGACTCATCGTCAACATACGTTCCATTAAACCTCTTCTTCTTGTTAAAAATGATTTAATAACGCTTTCTAATGAAGGATTATACGCTACGTTAAAAGGGGTTTTTTGATTTAACCGCTCCAAACGAAGCTTAAGTGTATCCGTATTAAATTCAAAAGGAGTCACAACAGAAGTATCAAGATTAGCTACTTCATCTTGCATTTCTCCAAATAGTGCGTTGCTTTCAATAATTTCCTTCATCCAAATACTATCAAACCTTGCGGCAGAAGCATGGTCTTTTAGTTCATAGCGTTCAGATTTTTCTGTTTTAAAAAGCGCAAAAGGTGCATCTGGAGCCGCAATTGATTCTATAACATCTGCTTTAAGAAACAGCTTTTCTTGGACAGGATTAAGGCTATCAACTTTTTGGTCAAGAACTATTTTCTTTTGTTTATCATCTACAATCGTATCTTTTTGTTGTGAAGAAGTATAAATAGGTGCTGAAAACAGACCTATTAGAAGTGCTCTTTTTAACGTATGGTAACTCATAGTATATGCGATTTTCTTTGGGGGGACTAACGAAAATCGCACATTTTTTTCTTAGAATAAAATATAAACTCTTAAAAGTGTATCTAATTTATAAAGCTCCGTTTATCGATAAGGTGCCTACTACGCTAATATTGCAGCTATACCAGGCAGCGTTTTACCTTCTAAACTTTCTAGCATTGCACCACCGCCAGTAGAAACATAACTTACCTTTTCTTCAAAACCAAATTGTTTTACAGCTGCTACAGAGTCACCCCCGCCAACTAAAGAAAAAGCACCATTACTCGTAGCCTCTACTATACTATTACCAATAGCAATAGTTCCATTTGCAAAATTTCCCATCTCAAAAACACCAATAGGACCATTCCATAAAATAGTTTTTGCCCCAAGAATAACGTTTTTAAAGTTTTCTAATGTCTTTGGTCCGGCATCCAAACCTTGCCAACCTGCCGGAATCTTGTCTACATCAACAATCTTAGTGTTTGCAGTATTGCTAAAATCATCTGCAGCAATTACATCTACTGGAATATGTATATTCACTCCTTTTTCTTTGGCCTGCTTTAAAATTTCCATTGCCAACTCCATCTTGTCATCCTCGCAAATAGAATCTCCTACTTCTCCTCCTTGCGCTTTTATAAATGTATACGTCATTCCTCCTCCAATTATCAAATCATCTACTTTGTCAAGTATGTTTTCGATAATGGTGATTTTTGAAGAAACTTTAGCACCTCCTAATATGGCTAATACTGGTTTTTCGCCAGTGCGCATAACCTTCTCAATAGCAAGAATTTCTTTTGCTAGTAAATACCCAAAACACTTAGCACCTGCAAAGTAATTGGCAACAATTGTAGTAGAGGCATGTGCTCTATGGGCTGTTCCAAAGGCATCATTCACATAAATATCTCCAAGCTTTGATAGTTTCTCTGCAAAAGCAGCATCACCCTTTTCCTCTTCGTTGTGATATCTTAAATTCTCTAATAAAAGGACTTCTCCGTTTTGCAATTCGGCTACCGCTTTTTCAGCTTGGTCACCAACACAATCTTCAACAAACTTTACAGCAACTCCAATTACATCTGAAACCGTTGCGCATATGTGCTTAAGAGATAAATCTGGGTTTCTTTCCCCTTTTGGTCTTCCTAAGTGACTCATAAGTACTGCGCTACCTCCATCTTCTAGCACCTTAATAATTGTAGGTTTAGCAGCCTCAATTCTATTGATGTCAACAACTTCAAAGTTATCGTTCAAGGGAACATTGAAATCTACACGTATAAGTGCTTTCTTATTTTCAAAATTATAGTCGTCTAAGGTTTTCATAAGAGTCTGCTTTTAAAATAAGTAGCAAATGTAAAGATTAATAGAGAGTGTATAAAACGCTTTGTACTTAAATTTACTAGGGATACATAAATTAGATAATGCCCTAAAACGCCTATATTTGAAATTATGTTATTTAAGGACATTTTAGGGCTTTCCCACATTAAGAATCATTTAGCAAAAAGCACTGATGCAGGAAGAATTCCACACGCTCAATTATTTGTTGGGCCAGAAGGTTCTGGTCTGCTGTCAATGGCTTTAGCCTATGCCCAATATGTTATTTGCAACAATACTAACAGTGAAAATGAAGGAGGTAATGCGGCATGTAATTTAAAATTTACATCGTTTTCACATCCAGACTTACATTTTGCCTTTCCGGTTGCAAACTCAGATAAAGTGAAATCACATGCGGTAAGTAATCATTATATAAAGGAATGGCGGGTCTTCATGACCGAACAGCCTTATGGTAATTTATTTGACTGGTATCGTTTGCTTGAGATTGAAAAAAAACAAGGTCAAATAGGGGTAGATGAAGCGCATGAAATTGTTAAAAAACTCTCTTTAAAGTCCTATGAAGGTGGTTATAAGGTCATGATTATTTGGATGGCAGAACGGATGAATACCCAAGCCGCTAATAAACTGTTAAAGCTAATAGAAGAACCGCCGGACAATACTGTTTTCTTACTTCTCTGCGAAGATGAGGAGCAAATAATTCAAACAATAAAATCTCGTTGTCAGATTTTACATTTTCCCCCATTACCAGAAGAAGCGATAGTCGCTGCACTTATTGATACTGGTGCAACAAAGGAAGAAAGCATGCGCATTGCTCATGAGGCTAATGGTAATTTCAATAAGGCCTTAGATCTATTTAATAATGACTCGGAAGACCTTGTCTTTGAAAAATGGTTTGTACAATGGGTACGAAGTGCATTCAAGGCAAAAGGAAATAAAACGGCAATTCACGAACTCATACTTTGGAGTGAAGAATTAGCTAAGACCGGAAGAGAAGTACAAAAGAAATTCCTGAGTTTTTGTATCATGGTTATGCGACAAGCTATGCTCATAAATTATGGCGCAGAAGAATTGGCATACATGAAAATACATGTTGACGGTTTTCAGTTAAAAAAATTCGCTCCTTTCGTTCATGAGAACAATATTCTCCCCATAATTGAAGAATTAGAAAGCGCAATGTATCATATAGAAAGAAACGGTAACGCTAAGATTATTTTTACAGATTTATCTATAAAATTAACTAGGTTGCTTCATAAAAAAACCAGTCAATTACAAACACCAAAATAAAATGAAATTATTAACTGATAATGTAACCGAAATTTTACTGCTGATATTTCTTATCATTACTTTTTTGCAAAGCGGTATAGATAAACTTATGGATTGGAAAGGAAACCTAAGTTGGTTAAAAGGTCATTTCTCAGAAACTCCTTTCAAAAATATGGTGCCATTACTTTTAGGGACTGTACTTGCAACAGAATTAGTTGCAGGGGTACTATGTCTATTAGGTATAGTCCAGATTTTAATAAATAAAGGTGCATCGCTTGCTTTTTATGGCGCTGTAATATCTTGTGCTGCATTATTAATGTTACTCCTAGGACAACGAATAGCAAAAGATTATGAAGGGGCTAAAACTATTGCTATATACTTTATACCTGCTATTTTCTTAGTATTTCTATTGCAGTGGTAATCCCTGTGGATTATCAACATTTTAAGGTTCTATAAAAAACAAAAAACCCTTCTAAAAGAAGGGTTTTGAGGCATCGAACGGATTCGAACCGTTGTACAAGCTTTTGCAGAGCTGCGCCTAGCCACTCGGCCACGATGCCATAGTATAAATGCAAAGGTAGTGCCTTATTTTAATGTATCAAAAAGATATAATCACCTTCTTTTAGATTTAAGTATAATAGTTACTTTTTCCACATCACCATTAATAGGAGGATTTATTTTAGAAACAGCTATTTCTGACTTCGTAACCATCGAAATTTCGGAAAAAATTCTATCGCTTATCCTTTTGGCTACATGCTCTAATAGCTTTGATGGTATTGCCATCTCTGCCTCGACTATTTTGTTTATGTGAACGTAGTCTACAGTATCAATAAGATTATCACTAACAGCTGCTTTGGAAAGATTGGTCTTTACTAGAACATTTACTAGGTAGTCGCTTCCAACAATTGTTTCTTCTGCAAGACAACCATGATGGGCGTATACCCTAATATTTTCGACATGTACAGTTCCCATTATTACTTTAAAATTTTTAACAAAATTAAAGTAAAGAAATCAAAATCTAGTAGGTACACCTACAATTACTTATTCCTTGGAAAAGATCTACACCTAAAGTTATTACATGCGTTCCACTACTGTAACCTAAAATTTCATTTAAGATAACCTGATAAGAGTAACCAAAATAAAAGTTATTCTTTTTAAGACCTATAATTGGTGCAATATATAAAGGGTCGCCAATTTGATCATTCAAAAAACGATAGGTAAGGCCTGCATAGTAATAATCCTCAAAATCATACCAGCGGAATTTCACATTTAAATCTGTTACCGATCTACCATCACTCTCAAAAAGTTGAAAGAAAATAGAAGGTTCTATTTCAAAATTGCTGCTTTTACTTTTGCTATATCTGTAACCTGTATATAAATAATAGTTACGCAATGTATTAGGCTCGAAGATTGGATTAAACTTAGTTAAATCTTTTTCTAATAAATTTGAAGCATTTGCACTGATATAAAACTTTTCATAACGGTAAAGTAATCCAACATCAAAATTATGATTTGTAGTAGCCCTATCATCCGTTACACTTGGGTCTAAGGCATCAAAATTCTCAATATCTATTCTAAACTGATTAAAATTATAGGATATACCAAAAGATAAAAACTCGTCATCGTAGCGGTCCAAAGTTAAATGGTGAGCAAAAGAAACTCTTGCTCCACGTTGTTTTGTTTCCCCATTGCTATCATTATATAGCAATGCACCAACACCTGATTTTTCTCCTACACGCATATCTGCTGCTAAGGATTGAGTATCTGGAGCGTCTTTCACACCCACCCATTGCGTAAGGCCGTTTACACGAATCTTTACATGGTCACCAATACCGGCATAAGTTGGTGACATGACAAACGGGTTGTCTGCCAAATATTGGGATAATTGAGGAATCGTTAGCTCCTGACCTCTTAGGGCGAAGGCACTTATAAAAAAGGCCAAGGTCAATAGTCTATTGTACATAGGTATTAGGTTAAGTTCTTATCTATATAAGGTGAAGTGGCCAACAAATTCTCGGTCATCTTCTTCTCTGTTTAATTGAATTACATACCAATAGTCTCCTGTTGGTAGCTCTTTTTTATTGTATTTTCCATCCCATCCTTGTGCGTCATGAGTCTGTTCGGAAACTACTCTACCATAACGATCAAATATTTTGATTAGTATTTCTGGAAACTGCTCTATATTTCTAGGCATCCAAAAATCATTATTTCCATCACCATCTGGTGTAAAGAAATTAGGTATTTCTATATCAATAAATTCCATGAATATAGATCCAATCGCCTCACAACCATTCTCATCGACCAACCTAACATCATACATACCTGTTCTGGTAATGTAAAATGTGGTATCATTCCCATTATTCACATCATTAAAATAATAGGTGTACTCTGGTCTGCCACCTAGGGCAATGGCCGTGATTTCATTAAGGCTATTTTGCTCCAATATCAAGGTCAAAGGATCAAATGCTTCTATAGTGAAATCTACTGTTTGGATACATCCGTTCGTATGTGCAATTGCTATAAAATGAGCGCCAGGACTAATATTTCTAAAATCAGGATTCAATTGCATGGCAGACGAATCCGTAGTATCTAAAGCATACATAACCTCTCCTAATATAGATGGATCTTCTAAGGTGATATTTATATAATTGTTTGGCGTGTTTCCAGTACATTCATATACAGGTACTATTTCCGCGTTTAGATTAACACCTACCTCAACATCTACCACTACGTTAGTTACACAACCATTTGCATCCTTAACGAAAATTAGATAATTACCCGCAGCCATATCCGTGAAATCAACTCTATCTAATACATAATCTGCATCGTCATTAGAATTAAGGGCAGTGCTATATGGAGCAGTACCTCCTGTAATCTCTAAGGTAATTGTACCGTCCTCACTTCCTACGCATACTTCTGGAGTAGGTGTTGCGGTAAGTTCAAGTAAGGTAGGTTCTGCAATTGTGTACTCTAATTGTTCAAAACAACCATTTACATCTTGTGCAATTACTGTGTAGTCACCTGGACTTAAATCCGTAAAAGTATTTACACTATCAAACTGATCTAAGTTTGGTGATATTGCATATTGATATCCTCCAGCACCACCACTCAAGTTAACAGTTATACTAGCATCGTTTTCTCCAAAACAAGAAACATTTACTATGTCTTCTGTATAACTTAAAGGAACGGGGTCCAAAATAACAACTTCTACTGGTGCGGTCGTACAATCAGCACTAGTTACTTCTACATAGTACGTTCCTGCGGATAACCCGTTAAAGTTACCTTGGGATTGTGGTCCTGCAATTCTAGATGCCAAACTCAAAGAAACATCCGTGTAAAGCGCATATTGATAATTACCTAATCCACCATCTGCAGTTGCTACAATACCTGCCGTACTATCCCCAGTACAGTTTATAAAAGCTGCAGTTTCATCTACAATTAAAGCCAATGGTATTATAGGGTCTTCCGTAATTTCATTAGAAACAATAGAAGGACAACTTAAAGCATCTCTCACGAAATAACTATACGTTCCTGCTGATATACCTGTGAACACATGTGTGTTTGGCCCATTCAAACCATTCATTGGTAAGAACGTAATTCCGTCTTCGCTATAACTGTAAGGACCTGTTCCTCCAACAGCTCTAAGCTCTAGTTCTGCTAAATTAGTGCAAGTCAATTCTCCTGTTCTGAACAGTTGTGCAAAAACTTCGGTAGGCGCAATAATTTGAACCCTAGGAGTTTCAAAACTACAACCAAGGTCATCAAGAACCGTTATACTATAAAAACCAGCTCCAAGATTGTTAAACACATCGGAAACTTGCTGTGGTGTTGTTTGTGTTGGGTTTACCACTGCCATATCTGTATACACGTTCAAGCGATATTGATAGGTCGCAATTGTAACTCTCGCCGCGACTGTAGCCGTTACAGATGCCGTATTATCTTCAAAACAAGAAAGTGTAGTAGCTGCTATTGTTGCTACTATATCTTCTGGTCTAACTAAAGTAATAGCTGCGGTTTCTGTACAACTAAAGGCATCTGTTACGGTAAACGTATAATCTCCAGCAGAAAGTCCGTTGAAAACAAAAGCAGACACATTAGCTTGTGTTCCAGATTGTCCTGTTGTTGTATTGTTCCAATCTATAGTATAAGGAGCTTGTCCACCCGTTGGGATTACAGATATGCTACCTTGGTCATTGGAACAACTTACTCCTAAAACTTCTACTGGGGCAACCGCAATTGCAGCACTAGGTGCTAAAACTGTAATGACATTAGAGTTCTCTATACAGAACGGTGCCTGAGTTTGAGTAATTCTGACATAGTATATACCTCCTGGTAATCCTGTAATTGGGGGCAATGCTGTGACTGTATCTCCAGTACCGTTTTGTCCTATCACTGGATTATTGCTGTTATCAAAAACTTGATAATCATAAGTCCCAGTGTAATTAGATATGCTTACACTAAAACTACCATCGTCAACTCCATTATTCAAACATTCTTCATCTGTCAATTTAGTAGCAACGACCTGCATTTCCTCAGGAGCGTCTAGTGTATGAACCGTTTCAATAATACAATTAGTATCCAAATTCGTGATAGTAACGCTATAATTTCCAGCATCTAAGCCCGTAAATTCCCCTGTACTATTTGTAGCGGTATAAACAACGTTAATACCGTTCAACACATATTCCAAATTAGGAGTAGCTGTTGCTGGGGTTACTGTAACTCCAACTTGAATCCTAGCATCGTTACCTGGAATACAGGTAAGTTCATCTAAGATAGTTACCGTTGGGTCAGATATTTGAACAAATGGGTTGATAGTTTCGGTTACAACTGGACTTGCACAACCATTGTCATCAAACGCTGTGATTTCATAAACACCACCAGCATAATTTGTTTCTATATAGCTGCTGTTAGCGCCGTCTTGAACCGTTGTCCCCGTAGTTGTATTAACAAATCTAAATCTCACGAAATTATTAGAACCACCTATCAAACTTGATAAATCCACGGAAATACTTGCCGTGTCTTCACTGTTACCAACAGTACATGCAAATTGTTCGGTAATAAGTGTAACGTTAGAAATGACGTTAGGTTGGCTTATCACTTGGGTAATATCCCTTGTACAACCGTTTGGTGACGCTACTCTTATTGTATAGGTAATGCCTGCAACTGTTCCTTCCAAACCTGCGAACGTCGCTGTTGCATTTGTATTGCTCGTTGCTGCCATAGGGAATACCGCACTACTTCCAGGGCCTGAGATAATTGTAAAGAGGTAAGGGCCTATTCCGTTATCCGGACTAGCACTTACGCTAATGGTGCCATCGTCCGAACTGTTACAAGTAACATCCGTAAAGTCATCAATGCTTATGTTAGGCAAAACACTATCTTCTAATCGTTGTATTACCGTTGTGCTGCAGGTATGACCAGTTGCTGTATCTGTTACAGTAAATACGTAATCTCCAGGTGTGGCAAGGCCAACAAAAACTCCTGTTGTATTTGCATCATCGGCAGGGTCACCAGCTAAAGTGCCAGGATATCTAACCTCATAGTCAAAAGAACCAGAACCGCCTGTTTGGTTTATCGTGATTTCGCCACCTGAATTACAATCGATCGTTTTAACGATGTCCGCTCTTGGCGCTATTACATCATATAAAATTTCCGCTGTTGTTGTTGCAGTACATGCCAATTGGTCGGTAATCCTAACTTCGTAGGAACCGGCGCCCAAGCCAGAGAAAACTCTAGTTGCTTGAGGAGCTCTAAAATCACTACCGTTTAGCACTAATTGATAGGTGTAGTTACTCCCTTGGCCTCCAAGAACATTAATAACTTCTAGTTCCCCTGAGAAATTGGTGCAATTTCCTTGGTTCACTTGCAAATCGGCAGTAATTGGATCTGGATTGCTTAGGTTCACATCTGGCAATCGCTGCATACAGTCGTTCAAATCCTTAATCCAAACTTGATAGTCGGTTCCTGGTGTTGCAACACCAGAAAGACCTGTAAATCTTGGGTTGTTCACAAAACTTCCTGCCGTAGGTACGGGATCTGTTGCCGGAGCGACAAAATAAGTAAATGTTCCCCAACCACCTTGAGCATCAATTACTTCTATTACACCATCATTAAGCGCACAAGTAATCGGTTCTATCTGAGTGTTTCCAGTAATGGGTCCGTTAGGCCCAGCGATAGTAAAGAAGTCTGTTAGCGTACAGTTAGGATTGCTGTCTTGAACAATGTCTACTCTGTACTCACCCTCTCCAAGTGTAAAAGGTGTTGTTGGTCCAACGTTGGCAGAGGTGCCATTCGCGCTAGCAATCATCACATCATCACCTATCGCAGCTGTTCCTTGCGAATTATAGATTTGCCATGAAAAGCCTCCCACATAAGGTGTAACAGGGTCGTTAATTGTAAAGCTCACAGAACCGTCGGTTCCGTCACAAACTACATTTTCTACCGTTGACGTAACTTCAAAATTGTTAGGTTGACCAACAGTATGTGAAATGGATACTACACAATTGGTATTAACATTTCTAACTTCAAAAATATGAGGTCCCGTAGGCAATCCTGTAAATACGTTTGAAGGCCCAAAAGCACCCGGTAATAGCCTAAACTCATAATTAGCAAGTCCGGCAGGTGTACTTGAATCTGTAAGCGACCCAAAAGCATTTATGGTAATGTTTTCCCCTGCGATACATGAAATTGTTTGGTCAACGGTTATAGTCGCTGGCAATAACTCATCAAACGGAGCTATGGTAGCAGTTGCCGAGCCTTGACATCCATTGTCATCAAAAACGATAACAGTGTAATTACCGCCTAAAGTATTAGTTTCGACATAGGTATCGTTAGCACCATCTTGTACAGGTGTTACCAAATCCAAATTATTAAAGAATTGGTAACGCACAAAGGTATTGGAACCTCCTGTTACGCTTTGTACCGAAATAGTAGCGTTATTCGGATTATTACCCATCGCACATTCAAATTCTATTGTTGCATTCATAGTAACGGCAATGGCGGCAGGCTCTGCTATTACAATAGGAGTACTTGTGGTACTACATGCATTTGCAGCATCTGCAGTAATGGTTACGATATAACCTATTCCTGTAGTAGCCGCAAGACCTGTAAAGGTTGCGCTCGTATTTGTAGTGCTTGTTGGGCTAATACTGGTTGCCGCGCCGTCTAAAGAAGTAATTTCAAAAGTATACGGGCCTATGGCATTATCTACCACTGATATG
This sequence comes from uncultured Maribacter sp., assembly GCA_938038975.1. Classification (GTDB taxonomy): domain Bacteria; phylum Bacteroidota; class Bacteroidia; order Flavobacteriales; family Flavobacteriaceae; genus Maribacter. The sequence goes on from CALHVP010000268.1 coordinate 15,563, forward strand.
GTGATTGTTCCGTCAGCATCACCGATACAAGTGACGTCGGTACTATCAACAGTATTAATAACAGGTTCCACTACATCAGGTACATTTATTACAAACACTCTATTACAAGCCGCGGTATTGGGCGAGTTGGTATCGTATATCGTAATCGTGTAATCACCTGGTAAAGGCGCTAAGTAGTCAAAATTAGTACTAGGCACGCTAGTTTGAGCAACAGCAGGAGCTCCAGCCGTATTTGTAATACTGTATTCATATGCACCGGAACCATCCAGAATTCCAATGTTTATAACTGCCTCTGGAGTTGGGGTACAATCCAATAATTTTGTCAAAGTTGCACTGGCTGATAAAACAGGGTCAACCGTAAATGAAGGCATCAAAGCGATACATCCATTGGCATCGGTTACATAAAAATCATAATCTCCAGGCGTTACATTTGTAAACAGACCTGCGTTATCCAAGAATGTGGTTGGAGCAGGATTTCCTGTTATCACCATTGCATAGCGTAAACCGCCAGCAAGGGAGTTTCCTACTACCGTAACATCGATTGGAGAGGAACAATTATCTTGAGTTACCGAGGTAATCGTTGGGTTTGGCGATAAGGATAAGTTTACAGGGTTTAGTACCAACGGACAGCTAAATTGATCGTAAAGTGTTACCGTGTAACTTCCAGCAGGGGAGTTTACGGGAATTTCGATAGGATTGTCCGTAGTACCCGTCTGTGTAAAACCTAATGGTCCTGAAACATCATAGGTATACGGTGCGCCACCGCCGCCAGTAATATTATTAATACTGATTAAACCGGGCAGGTTACAGGAAATATCCCTTGTGCGAACCGCAACAGCAGAAATTGGAGGCAATTCTGGAACAAAGACGTTTTCACTAGCCCCTCTACAAGCATCTGCATTTGCTGCATCTACTTGGATAACATCAATATAATAATCACCCTCCGCAAGTGGAACAGTTGTTGTTACAGTGTTGCTAAAAGGAACGATACCACCACTAGTTTCTACTGGTGTTAAGTTTCCAAGCTCATAAATTTCCCATCTCATTTGAGGTTGTGCAGCGTCTGGAGTGATATTGAAGGTCAACAAACCAGTAGTTGCACCTGCACAGGTAGGCGTTACATCCACATTGATATCTATTGGTAAATTGGGAACAACATTATTGACGTTAACACTGCTCTCACGAATACATCCGGAGCCGTCCCTTACATAAAACACATAGGTTCTACCGGGAACCAATAATGGCAATAAGGCATTCTGCGGAGTTGTAGGGTCTATATTTGCAAATGTATGTGACGTACCAGCTGCAATTGATGCAGTCCAAATTCCAGGATTGGCAGAGAATGTACTAAAGTTTGCTGGGTCATCTGTATACGTATATTCATAACCAGGAACGGGATTACCCTGACTACCTTGCACCGTAACCTGCAGATCATTACAATTTAAAATGATTGGATTAATAGTGATATCAAGATCATCTAAAGGAAAAGGAATAATATACCGGTCAAAATCTACTTGACAGATAGTACCGCTCGCCAAAGTAACCCTAATGGAAGGGAATACTTCTGTCCCAGACAAATTGCCCCTAAGTTCATTTGAGGCTTGCCATGTGGCTCCCCAATCATCACTATATTCTACAGAGCCCGCAGGCGTAATGACATTATCAAACCTAAAACCATAATCCGCAGCCGTGTTGCCTGGAGCATCACAATTAGCGGGTAGAATAGGAACTATATCCGCTGTGATTTCTGTTGCGTTATTTATTGTTACGGTAGCCGATGTTATTGTACAACCATTTTCATCTGAAATAAGCACTTCATAATTACCAACTCCAATCCCATTAAAGGTTAGAGGAGTGGTTGAAATATTAGTACTGGTACTTCCATAATCGATACCATCAACAGGAGAAAGGTCTACCAAGGTATAATCGTAAGGAATAGTCCCTCCACCAACGGTAACATCAATTGAGCCAAGACCATTAAAACATTCTGGGTCCGTTGGAACTGCATTAACGGTTAATGCAGGAACGGGAACCAAAATAATATCTTCCTGAAGGAAAGAACAAGTTGGTGACGCTCCATTGTTATCTTGCACATGAACATCATAACCAGCAGGGTTAGCGGTTGCCATTGCCTCCGTTACCGTTAAGCTATTTGTTGTTGTATATAATCCTGCCGGACTTGTATTGGCTGGAACGATAGCATATAACAAGGTGCCGTTTCCGCCTGTTGCGTTTGCGGTAATTACACCATTTCCACAGGCGCTTAATGCCGTAATAGCAACATCAACAATCAATTGCGGATGTATGGTTACTGTTTGCGTGTTGGATACCAATGGACAACCAAACTGATCTCTAACTTCGATATCATAGGTGCCATTGGATAAATTTTGGAATGTAAACGTAGTAGCAGTAGCTGGGGTCGGCGCTCTCCATGGGCCACCGTCCAATCTAAACTGGTATCCACCATTACCTGCAGTTACATTTACAGTAACAGAGCCGTCATTATTTCCCGTATAACAAGCCGTTGGCGTTGCATCAAATACAATCAGCTCAGGTCCTGTAACTATTATAGCCGTATCAATAACATCTTCACAATTATTAGTATCTCTAGCTCGAACTACATAGCTTTCGCCAGCATTACTCGCCGGAACATTAGTGAAAATAGGGGAATTCTGATAGGTTCTTTCTATTGAGATAATATTAGCATACGGTACCGTAAGGTCGACATCATCGCTAATTTCCAATTGATATTGGTATGTTGGTGTACCTCCGGATGTACTAGCGGTAATGGTAGCCCCTGTGGTATCACAAGTAAATTGTGCCGTTATAGCGGCATTAACTTCAACCACGGCAGGTTCTGTTAAAACCTGATTTAAAGGAATGGTACATGCAGCAGGGTCGTTCACGTCTTGAACAACTATGTTATGTGCTTGTGCATTAAGACCTGTTATTATTTGAGCAGAAGTAAATGGTCCTATAAAAGTACCTCCGTTTACACTATATTGAAAACCTCCCGCTCCATAATTGGATGCGTCAATAGTGATACTACCTGAGGCATCTCCATTACAATCAAGGTTATCAAAGGCTGTTATTGATGCCTCAAAGGCATTGCCATCTTGAATAATTACAGTGGTGTCTACAAAACAGTCTGGGCTATACTCTACCCGCAGCGTTTGTGTTCCAACCGCAATATTATTAAATATATTAGCTGTGGCACTAGGTCCCTGAGCGACTCCATCTAAGGTATAAATAAAGGTAGCGTCAAAAGGTGTTACAGTAACATTTCCGGTGCCATCACAGTTGTATACTACAGCGTAGTCTACTATTGGTGCAACGGGCAAGGCATCTATAACAACATCCGCTAAGGTGATCGCACAACTGGTTGCATTGGCATCCCTTACATTTATAGTGTATGTTCCATCATTTAGGTCTGTAAAAGTATGTCCACCTGTAGTGCTCGTAGTCCAAGAACCACCATTGATACGGTATTGGTAATTTCCAGAACCGCCTGTTGTTGGAATTGCACTTCCGACTGTTATCTGGCCTAACTGAGCACAGGTATAATCTTGTGTCTGTATGGCTTCGGCAACTAATTGGTCGGGTTGATTAATAACCACATCTATTGCAGGAGATACACATAAATTGGCATCCCTAACTACAACCGAATAAGTGCCAGTAATTAAATTGGGGAAATTTGTTCCGTTACTGTAAGTTACCCCATTATCAACACTGTACATAAAAGGAGCTTGTCCGCCAGAATTCAACACTACTGAAATAGCTCCGTCCGCTCCTCCAAAACAAGTAACATCTGTTGGGGTTGGGGTGAAATTGATTGGTGCATCTTGTGTTATAGTCAATGGAAAACTATCCGAACAGAAATCTGGATTGCCATCATTATCCCTTACATACACATCATAATTTCCAGCTATAAAACCTAGTACAGGGTTAGTCGTGTTGAAATCGGTATCTAAAGGCAAAGCGCCACTTGCAACAACTGCAAAAGTATAGTTGCCATCACCGCCATTAGCCGTAATCGTAATATCCGCGTCGGTATCGCAGGCCGAAATATTGGGCGCTGATGCAGTTACGGTCAACTCTGGATTGATAACAACCGTTTGAGTCGCCAAAGCCAATGGACAACCGTTTTGATCTCGTACATCAATGTCGTAAGAACCGCTGGATAAGTTTTGAAACGTATATGTTACGTCACTTACTGGCGTAGGTGTCAACCACGGCCCTGCATTAATTCTAAATTGGTAGCCTCCGTTTCCGTCGGAAACGTTTATTTGAATGCTAGCATTGTTGGTGCCATCATAACACGTAGTTGGAACCGTTGTAAATACGACAGGGTTTAATGGCTCAACCCTTAAAGCGGTGTTAACCTCACAAGTATTCAGGTCTCTGGCGCGTATGATATAATCTCCGTCCGCTAATCCAGTAAACACTCTGTTATTTCCGTTAGTAAGAAAGTCAAAACTTCCTATTACATTCCCTAAATCATCTTCTAACTGATATGTGTAACCTGGCGAACCTCCACTTGCCGCAGCGGTTATAGTAGCACCATCGGCACAGGTAAGAGCTGTTGTAATATTTGCTATCAACACTACAGCAGATGGTTGGGTAATATCCCTAGTTATAGTAGTGCTGCAAGTAATCTCATTTGCTTTCCTAATATCTATTGTTTGCGTGCCGGCTCCAAAAATAGGAGCGGTAGTTACTGGAGAAGTTAGAGAGCCTATCCAATTAAGACCTCCATCAACGGAATATTCAAACCCTGTTGCAGCATCAAAATTTTCAACGGCAAACGTAATTGTACCGTCTGTTAAACCATTACAGGAAACATTGGTAGAACTTTGAACAGAAGAAGCAAATATTTCTCCTGCTGCAACCGTCACAGGTGTTTCTACAAATAATTCGCATACCTCAGGAATCTGAAATATTTGAATATCATCTAAAGCAAGATCATTTCCGCTATTTCCAATTTTCTCTGTTCTAATAACAAAATCAAGATTGGTATTTGCTCCTGGATCAAAGTCTGTGGTAAATAAAACCCAGTCATCTGGTCCTGTATTTTTAGCAATATCACCAGTTCTTATAGATTGTATTATAGTGCCGCCGCCATCAACTATTTCAATAGTCAAATCAGGGTCTAAAATGTTAACTGTAGATCGTACTAGATTAAAAATATGTAGTGATATACGTAAAGGTCTATTTGGGATAATATCATTAATAGGTTTTGTATAGATAATCTGTCCTGGACTTGGTGTTCCAACATTAATTACCAAATACCTACCACTAGGATCCGTTGGATTCGTGTGGTCGTTTGGGCTAATCCAAGCGCCAAATGGTGCAACTATTTCATTCGTGACACTATATTGGAAGTCATTAATATTACTATTTGTATCGCCTCCGCCAGCAGTACTATTTGTTTGATCCTCATATGCATAACCTCTAGTGTCAGGACTAGGAATAGTTCCAATACCTACTCCAAAATCTTCAGAAAGCAGCAAGCTTGGTGTAGGAGGAGTTTGAGAGGTGTAATATGTAGTCACCGTATACGTTCCTGGAGCCACATTATTAAATACATTGCTAGAAGGGTCTGGTGAGTTAGCGACTCCATCTAATTCATATCTATAATCGTATCCCGAAATACTTGGTGATGCAGTAATGGTACCTGTACCATCACAATTATAATCTACTTCTGGGGTTAGAGCAACGTTTGGAGGCATTGGAAGACCTTCTACTGTTACGTTCATTGGAAAGGAACATGATGCATCTCTAACTAACACCGTATAATCTCCTGGCGCCAATAGTTGTGTAGCCGCAGCACCCCATGTACCACCGCCATCAAAACTATATTCATAAGGCGCTGTACCACCAACTACATTGGTTATGCGAACTTCAGCCCCATTAGGGTCACAGGTTGCGTCTCTTGCTACTCCTGCAGAAGCACTTAAAGGAAAAGGTTCGTTTAAATCATATGCCAATGCAACATCACAACCACTGCTATCTAACACCCTAAGTTCATAAGGTCCAGCAACAAGTCCTACAAAATTAGGTGTCGGTTGATACGTTACCCCGTTATCAATACTATATTGAAATGGGCCTATGCCTCCTAAGACATTTATTGTTAATTGGCCATCAGCCTCTCCACTACAAGAAGGTTGTATTTCAGCTACAGAATCTATAGTAAAAGAACCTACATCGTTTATAGTTACTGGATTTGATATAGCGTAACAATTGTTAGCATCTAGAAGCACAAAAACATACGTTCCATCCTCACCAGGAAAATATTCATCTATAGTATCATTGTCTGTATCTCTCCATCCAAAAGTAAATATTGCTTCATTTTGATATGCATTTAAATCTACGTTATCAACAATTTCCTGCTCCGTTGCAGCACCTCCTGGGTCATGTAATAAAACGCCATCCTTACTCCATATCGCATATTGGAAATCTGGATTTCCCTGACCACCAGTTCTGGTAAGTTCTATACTACCAAAACTACAGCCAATATCGGCAATAGTTAGTGCAGATAAAGTTGGATCTGGAATTCTATCAACGCGAACAGATTGTACGTCTAAACAATCATCATCTGTTCTTGTGATAACAAAATAGTCGCCAGCATTTACATTAAACGTATAGCTATTTACAGGCTGAGCCGTTTCAGAATCTATAAGTGTGCCTCCTGGGTGTAATGGGTAATAGTCTGGACTACCCACACCAGGAGCTGCTGTACCATCATCTAAACGCAACTCATAACTATAATTAGGAAATACATCTAGTGCATCTATCTGTATACTACCTTGAGCGTTACAATTAGCTTCTGTTGTTGTTACATTAACTTGAAGATCTCTATCTAAAATACCTATATCGGGTGTGCTAAAAATACAAGCATCTGGTATTGGTAAACCTGTAGTAGTATCTAATTGAGTAACCTCTACTCTATAGGCACCGTTAGATGTGAAATTAAATACTGGTCCGTTATTAGCACTAAACGGGATTTCAATTGTATTGGTAGCAATATTTACCAACTGAAAACCGTATCCGCTTCCAATATTAGTAATGGTAATATTTCCTGGGGTTTCACAAACAACATCTCTGCTGGTATAAAGAATATCTAAATTATTTTGAAAAACATTAAAGTAGAATCTGTTAAAACATCCATTCTGGTATGTTACAACAAGTCTATACTTGCCTTCTGAATTGGCGGAAAAAGAATTGCCAGTACTTACTTCGTTCCAAGTACATGCAAGATTTTTATTTGCACAATCATCTCCAGCAGAAGCACAACTGCCCTCATCTAATTGTTCCCATACAATACTAGTTGCATCTATAATATTTACCTGTAAAAGTTGAGAATCATTTAAACCACAAAGGAATATCTTAGGTAATAAATCTCCATCTACAGAACAACTAACGATTTCTCCTTGTATATCGTTTGTAGGGTCTGCATCTGAATTTGAATCATTAAAAAACTCTATGATAGGATTCACGTTAGAATCTCCAAAACGCACTACATCTATAATTTCCTTAAATCCCTTACATGGGTCAGCTACTATTTTATCTACAATATATGTTCCGGGTGTATCAATTAATAAGGTACTCGGGTCACCATCTGGATCACCGTCGTTTAAGACTGTATCTGTTGGGTCTAACAAGCCATTATTGTTGTCATCTCGCACCCAAACATAAGAGTCAAAATTATCTCCAGAATCTAAAAGGACATTGTCACCACACAATTGCACGGTTCTCCTAAAATTACAATCGGAAAGGTCATCTAATAAGAAGTTAGTAGCACCTGGTGTTATAAAGCCACAACTATCAAAATCCGTTACACTAGGGTCATCTGTAATTTGATTATCATTAACAACACCTTGATAGGTAGAATAGGCTAGGTTTTGTATCAAATCCGTACAAGCATCAATAAAATCAAAACAGTTTTCTGCTACCCTTACACGCATACGTATACTGGCAACCGGACTTGTGTCTGTTACTAAATCATTTGGAATGGAAAACAGTACCGTTCTAGTAGCTGGGTCAAAAGTGTACGTAACACCTGCTGGCAGTGAGCCTGGTGTTGTAAAATAGGCCTCGTCCAAAGTAACATTAATAGGTAAGATATCTCGGATAGTGTACTGATCCGCATCATCATTACCAATGTTGTCAAAAGATAATACATAATCCAAGGTTTGTCCAAGATTTACGCCTAGTCCTGTAATATCATTACCCGCAATATCCTCAACTCTTTTTTCTAGTACGATTTCTGGTTCAATAATTTCAATATTGAACGAGTTGAAAAAAGGAAAGTATTGGTCTCCAGTGGAAGTAAATCTAAAAGTTGCAGCAGTTTCATTGTTAGGAATCGTATTGGGTGGTAGGTTTAATAAGTCGGTATCGTAACCCAGTGTATTTATACTTGCTGGCGTACGACCAGGCAACAAGGTACCGTTGATAGTAATGTTACTATTAAAAAAATTGTCCTCTGGGTTTAACGTGTTCCTTATGCTATAAAACGTTCCTCCAGAATTAGAAGCTGCTCTAATTTGCATTTCATCCCCAGTAATTCTATTGTCTCCCTCTAATGCGGCAGCACCTATGTTTGCATTTACTGTTCCTGCAGGAATAGTGGTAAAACCAGTGTAGTCTATATCTATTGTTGGATTAGCTGATCTTACTCTTGCAAAACCATCATATGTTGTAATCAACTTTCCTGTTAAGGTTGGGTTTTCATATACAATAACAAGCGTCCACCCTCCAGAAACTCCTCCTGACACAGCACCTTGTGATACTCTAATGTTTCCAACTGTATAAGTTCCTGTTGGATTTGCCAGCGCGGTAACCATTGATGTGACATCTGCATAACAAGCATATGGGCTGTTACCCCTAATAGATGCATCTGCACTAGCGCCGCCATCAAATAATACCTCATCTGCTGTAATATCTACATATGTTCCTCCTGGCACTTGAAACTTAACTTGATCAAATTCAGTAGATCTAGAACCATCCTCCTCACTCACATAAGTAGCGGACCAATATAAAGCTGCGTATCTAATTCTATTACAGTCTGGTTGGCCAAAATTAAATTCTGCGGAACTGGAGTTAAATGTACTTAGATCAGTATCAATATCTATGTACCGCATATCAAACCAATCATTGTAGGTAGACGTATTTCCTGTTTCATCATAAGGATCTACGGGTCTCGTAGTAGCAGTGCCACCATCTCTGTTTACAATATCATTGGCAATAAAGGTAAGATCACCTTTAATGTTTGTTTGATATCTAAAATTATCGCCAGATGGATACGATCTTGTAAATGCTGTAAATTCCTGTGAAAAACCAGAAAGACAACCCAAAAACAGGATCAATGTTAAAATAGATTTAGATAGATATGTATTCATTTTGATCAAATCAAAAATTATTCGTTCTGCGCCATTAAACCAATAACGCATACTTTTGTTTTTAATCTTCCCAGTTAGTTCAAACAATCTTCATTGGGAATGAAAATAACTGAGGAAGCCTAAATACAAATATTAACATCTACCCTTAAGTTTGAAATTTAATGTTGTAGCGAAGCATTTATATGTTGTGAAACCTTATTTTATCATTGTATGTTCTTATAAAACAGCAACGAATTATAGGTGGTGGCTTTGAAACTCAAATAGCCTTAAAGTTGATTCTACGATTCACTTTTAGAATTGTTTATATTCAATTTTGATATAAACTCTTTCAAAATTGATACTATAACTCTTGTTATGATTCGTTAAAAAGCTTGGGGTAATTTTATTTTTTGCTGGTATTGACACATCTTAGATTATCATTTTTTAAACTAAAAAAACACTTTAAAAGTGTGAAATAATCTTGACTTGATAATATAAAAAAAAAGTATTTCAGCCATGATTCTTAAATCAAATCACTTGTTTTATATTGGTTGTTTTAATCGAATTTGATTGTGTTAGGCTCCAACATGGATACAGATAACAAATCAATCAGAAAGATTACAGCTAGATGTAGCCTTGTTTATAAAGGTACTATCCTGTTTCCAAACAAGGGTGTTCAGGTAAGATAATAGGAAAGGAAAGCGTCGCTTTGTATAAAGTTAAAATCCAATCAGTATAAATCTTGTTTAAATACTTTATAAAGGCGCTATGGTAATCTATGCCATTAGATCAGAATTAACCCTCATGATCCACATCTTGTCATCATAAGCATCATTTAGCTTAGTGTAATACGAAATCAATGCATTACTCCAATCGTCATGACGTTTTAGATATACATAGCGATAGTTATTTTCTGGATTTATAAAATAGCTTGCACTCAAACCAATCGAATTTAACAAGGCTACAAAACGATTTGCATTTTGAGGTACTGCGAAAACATTTGCTATTAAGTAATATCCCGAGCCAAGACCATTAATTTTATACCCATCACCCTTTTCTTCATTAGCAACAACTTTGTCTTTTACAATTACATTGGTGCGCAATACATCTGTATCATACTTAGAGGATTTCTCCTTCAGTTTATTTACGTTATCAGCGTAGGCTTCGTTAGTATATTTATTGTTTATATCCATTATCCAAGTAGGACCATCATAACTCCCATTTAAATTGCTTTTGGCTGCGGCCTCTGCTTGCTCAAAAGTATCATACCTTTTCAGGTATACATATTTTAAACCGTTGTTTGGATTATCAATATAATCTGCATTTATACCTTTATCACTTAGTTTATTTAAAAATTTGTCTAAGTACTGGCCACCCTTGTACACATTGGCAACTACATAATACCCATCGCTTACATCTGGTAAATCTTTAAACTGTCTACTCTTAATTTTATCTTGAACTCCTACGCTGCTAGTTTGTGTGGCAACTTCTTTATTTCTGTTTGCACTAACAGATGCGTAAGCTGATTGTTTTGGTGCTGTAGTCCTTGATGGATTAGTAGTAGCGACAGCGTCCTGCTCTCTAGTATTCCATTCGGTATTTTGTTCTTCTTTAACAGCTGCTTGTTTTTTGATTTCTTGAGATGCAACGGCTGTTGTATTAATAGCATCATTCTGTACTTGGCTTCTTTCAGAAGGAGCATCACTACTTCCGCCGTCCATACTGCTGCTTTCTCTTGAGGCAGTATTTGAAGCTATACTAGATGCACTGCCCTCACCTTTAAATAAGGCTTCTGCTCTTCGTTCTAATTCTGGATTATCACCATTGGTTTCGTTACGCACCATACGCATAACCATACTAAACCTACGCTCTAAATCCGATTGTCTATTTGTCTCTAAAGAATCTTGACGGAACATGAGTTCCTGTATAATAGCATCATTCTCTGCTAGCTTTCTTTTTAATTCTTCTATTTCCTCATTAGAGGCTAAATTTTCTGTATCTCTTTCAAAGTCATTTTCAACAACATCCATATCATCATCCTCAAATAACACTCTGTCTTCTGTAAGATTAGGAGTAAAGGAATAAGCAAAAGAGATTTCATGAGTAACTCCAAAATTATCAAAGTTACTACCCAATCCTTTTTCCATGGTATATCCTAAAGAAACACGTCTGTTTAGGTTAAACCCTACACCAGCTGCAGCTCCGTAAAAGCTATCGTAACCACCTTGTACCCAACCTAGTTTTGGTAAATCTAAAATTAAACTACCGCCCAAGGTTACCTCTTCTTCACCTACTTTTCTAGCGCGTGCCAATGGCATAAGCCTACCTTCTTCCAAAATACCTGAAGCATTTTTAAACTGATGGGTATATTGTAAATGTCCTGAATAGGTCTTGTCTGTAAATTCAGTAATAGATTCACTAGTCTTTAAGTTGTAATCAAAAAGGTTCTCTGCAAATACACCCACATCAAAACTTCCGTATGACAGATTAATACCGGGTTGAAAAGACAATAAGTTCTGGTCCTGTAATCCTGCAAGAAATGGATCTTCTTCTACCGTGCTAGCTCTACCTTCATCAAAACCACTGCTGTAATAAGATAAGTTAGCACCAAAGGTTAAGTTGCTTTTATCTGACAACTTTACACCATAAGCGTAATTGGCTAAGACACCAAAGTTACTTAATAGCCCTTCCCGTTGCGTATACAAACTAAGTCCTAAACCTGTTCTGTCATTGATACGACCACTATAACTTAAAAAGTAATTTTGGTTGTTATCATTAAACTGTACCGATTGGTTTCTATGTAAAAGATTTACATAAGACTTATCTTCCCTAACCGTTGAAAAAGTTGGGTTGATTAAGAATCGATTGTACTTTAAAAGGTTCTGGGCAGGAACATCGTAAGCTACAAAAGGATTCTCCTCCTGCGCATTAACTTTAGTTAGTGCCAGAACAAACAACAGCAGATATAAAACACGTTTCTTTAGCATGGTATAGTTATCGTATTACGGTAATGGTGCCTTGTTTAAGCACCTCCCTGGCATTTCTAATTTTATAGTAGAAAACCATATTTTGTTTGGTGAAGGCCGTTGAGGTCTGTGGCCAATTGTTTTTGTAATCAAATTCATTTACTACCTCTTGCCCTTGCTCATTATATATAATAACGTTTACATCAGGCTTATTCGAATAGGAGTTAGGTATAACCCATTGGTCATTAATTCCATCTCCGTTTACTGTAATTACATTAGGCACTTTAAAGGTGTCCAAAATACTAACGGTAACTTGTTTAATAATTTCACAATTATCTATACTGGCAACTAGTGTATACGTTCCTGGTTCTGTAAACGTAACGCTATCGGAATTACTCATTTCTTGGTTGGTGCTATTCATCCATCTATATGCAGTTCCACCACTTGCTCTTACTGTTCTAGAAGTCCCCTCTGGAATTACAATGGCTCCTGCAGGATCTAAAGTAATTAGGTTTTCATCTAGGGGTGAAATGATGATTTCATTAGAAGGTAATGCACAACCATCTCTTTGCAAAACCAATTGGTATGTTCCTGTTTCACTTATGGTAAGTGCGGCATCAGAAGTGGATACGGTTACGCCATCCTTTTGCCATTCATATGTAGTCGTAGATAAGTCTGTAGAGGTACTTATAGTAACTACATCAGATGCGCTACAATACACAGTGCTTGTACTGGTAATACTTAACGTTTCACTGGTAAGTAATTGTACTGGTAAGGTATTGGATGTTTCATTGTATGCGTCCAAAACTGCGTTTACAAGGTAATCGCCATTTTCTGCGTTGGAAGCTAAACTTATAGAGCTCCCTGTTTGTCCAGCTACATCTACTCCGTTTTTTTGCCATTGATATGTGAAGGCTGCTAACAAGTCTGCAGTAACATCTGTTTTTGATGCATTTGAAGCAATAGCATTTACCGTTTTCACTTCTAAAACCATGGTTGTACTTACACAATCTGTGTATGCCGTTGCATAATCAGCAATAAGTTCAAAAGATACTGGTGATACAGCAACTGTCGTTTCAGAGTCCTTGGTAGAACTTGTACAGGCACCTCCAGACTGCGATACTTGAGCGTAATACGTTCCTTCTTCTGTTATGGTTAATGTGTTATTCGTTTCTCCTGCAATTTCTATGCTATTCCTAAACCATTTATATGCTGGTGTATTTGCCGTTGTACTTACACTCAAGGTTTGTGTTTGCGATGGAAGGATAACTACGTTTGCTGGATTGTCTCTGGTTACCGTATAATTGTCTGCATTGGTAAATGTGATAGCTGCAGAACGTTCGGTACAAATACCTGGAGCAGATATTTCAACTGCGTACCCTGCTTCAAAACCAGGAGTAGCAGCGTTTACTGTATATGTTGTTCCAACAGCGCCTGGAATAACAACATCATCTTTATACCACTGATAGCTCCATGAAGGGTCAGTCATATTAATAGATAAAGTTTCCGTATCACCTGCACATAGTGCTGTAGTTGAAGGGGTAGTTATTGCAATACCTGAACCACCTGAACCAATAGTTACATCTACAATATTGGAATCTGTGTTTCCAGAACCTGTACAAATAGGTCCGTAATCTATAAAAACACTATACATTCCACTTTGGGTTACATTTAAAGTATGTCCAGTTTCACTGGTTAATAAGGTTCCACTTCTATACCATGAATACTGGTATGTTTCTGGATTACTAATATTATCAACCTGTAACGTAATTGCGTTGGTACTACAAATGCTTCCCGGAGGAACTCCGTCACCCGCTTCACTTATATTTAAGTTAGCCGTAATATCCATGTAATACATATTATAAGCAGCAGACTCCGCTCCTATCTTAACTGGGTCCGTACTACGAACTCTCATTTTATAGCCCTGCCCTCTAGTAGTTACTGGAACAGCAAAGCTTACATCAAAATCTGTATTTGAATTTTGGTCAGAAACGGTAACCAATGTTTCAGGAGCAGCAAAGCTACCACTGGCATCAGATAGTTCCAAGATAAACTCATTACCTGCATTAGCAGTACCTGCCCAAGTAATACTTACAAAATATTCGTTGAACCCTCCATTTCCCGCACAAATTGCTGGCCAAGGAGAATCTCCTGCTAAATTTGGATTATCGGCTGGTTCTGGCGCGTTGATAACAATTGCCTGTGCACTTAGTTGCATAGCGCTTAAGAGCAATAAAATAGCAGTTAAGATGTGAATTTTGGAAAAACTTTTCATAATGATTTGTAGTTTTGGGCCCCTACTGTGTTCGAATGAAATCCCGGCTCTCTTCAGAAACCTGTCATTCAAAGACAAATATGTTCCTTTTATCGTTTTCTGAGAATTTATTGTTGTAGAGTGCTGGAAAACTGTTGTGAAAATCCTTTAATAGAAGGTCAACCCAATTTAAACACTGTGCTTCCTGCATTTTTGCTACTTTTGTAGCTTCAAAGAAAAGATATGAGCGAGACAACAAAGTCGTTGAATTTTATAGAGCAAATTGTAGCTGATGATTTGCAAAATGGCTACACGGAAAAAGAACTGCGATTTCGATTTCCACCTGAGCCAAATGGGTACTTACATATTGGTCATGCCAGCTCCATTTGTCTAAATTTTGGACTTGGTTTACGACACAATGCACCTGTAAATCTGCGTTTTGATGATACCAACCCAGCAAAAGAAGAGCAAGAATTCGTAGATGCTATAAAAAGAGATGTAGAATGGCTCGGATTTGAGTGGGATACCGAACGGTATGCGTCAGATTACTTCCAACAACTATACGATTGGGCAGTTCTCCTCATCAAAGAAGGAAAAGCATATGTAGATGATCAATCTTCTGAGGATATGGCTATTCAAAAAGGTACGCCAACAGAACCTGGAACAAATAGTCCAAATAGAAATAGATCTATTGAAGAGAATATTGCGCTTTTTGAATCCATGAAAAATGGAGAATTTCAAGAAGGTACACATGTACTTCGTGCCAAAATAGATATGACCTCTTCTAATATGTTAATGCGTGATCCAATCATGTATCGCGTTTTGCATAAAGCACACCACAGAACAAATACCGATTGGTGTATTTATCCAATGTATGACTGGACACATGGAGAAAGCGATTATATAGAACAAGTGTCTCACTCTTTCTGTACACTAGAATTCGCTATGCACAGAGAATTATACGATTGGTTTTTAGATCAGGTATATGACCCTAAGAAAACACGTCCAAAGCAAAGAGAATTTGCCAGACGTAACTTAAGTCATACTGTTGTAAGCAAAAGAAAACTAGCACAACTCGTAGAAAAAAATGTAGTAAAAGGATGGGATGATCCACGGATGCCTACTATTTCCGGACTTAAGAGAAGAGGATATACTCCAGAAAGCATTCGCAACTTTGTAGATACTATAGGTATTGCAAAACGTGATAACTTAATAGATGTTTCTCTTTTAGAATTTCACGTAAGAGAACATCTTAATAAATTAGCTCCTAGAGTTATGGGTGTTTTAGACCCCTTAAAAGTAGTTATTACCAACTATCCTGAAGGTCAAGAGGAATGGCTAACGGCAGAAAATAGTCCAGAAGACGAAACCTTAGGCAGCCGAGAAGTACCTTTCTCTGGAGAACTATATATTGAAAAGGCCGATTTTAGAGAAGCCGCTAATAAAAAATTCTTTAGGCTTAAACTAGGTCACGAAGTGCGCCTTAAAAACGGGTATATCATTAAAGCAGAAACCTGTACGAAAGATGATGAAGGAAATGTCACGGAGGTACAATGTACTTACGACCCTAAAAGCAAAAGTGGGAGTGGTACTGAAGAGAGCTTAAGAAGGGTGAAAGGAACCTTGCACTGGGTATCTATAAAACATGCCGTAGCAGCAGAAGTACGTTTGTATGACCGTTTGTTTACAGATGAAAGTCCAGATACACATAAAGACCGTGATTTTATGGATTTTATAAATCCAGATTCACTTGAGGTAATTACAGGCTATGTAGAACCTAGTTTAGCAACTGCAAAACCTGAGGAACGCTTCCAATTCCAGCGCCTGGGATACTTCTGCGTAGATTCAGATAGCACAGCAGAACGTATTGTTTTTAACAGGACAGTAGGTCTTAGAGACTCATGGGCAAAGATTCAAGAAAGCAAATAAACTAACTGGTATTTAAAATTAGTCTAAGCGCCATCTAAGTTTATACAAAATAAAAAGCCCCAAATACATGATGTATTTGGGGCTTTTTTGTCAGTACTGTTTTTAGTCCTTCTTTTTAGGTTTCTCAATATGAGTCTTTTTCATAGATTCTCCGATCATGTTACTAGCTGTAAAAGAAGCTACCATATTATTCAACATATCACTACCCGCTTGAGGTGAGTTTGGCAATAAAATTAAATTGGTATTTGTTTCTTCTCCTATAGATTGTAAAGTATCATAATGCTGTGTCACCACAATCAAAGCAGAAGCTTCTTGGGAGTTAATTCCCACCTTGTTTAATACTTCAACAGATTCTTCCAAACCTCTTGCAATTTCACGACGCTGATCAGCAATTCCCATTCCTTGTAAACGTTTGCTTTCCGCCTCGGCTTTCGCTTTTTCTACAATAAGAATACGTGCGGCATCTCCTTCAAACTGAGCTGCAATTTTTTCGCGTTCAGAAGCGTTAATCCGGTTCATGGCTTGTTTCACTTGTGCATCTGGATCAATGTCGGTGACTAAAGTTTTTATAATATCGAAACCGTATCCAGACATCGCATCGTTCAACTCTGCCTTTACCGCTAATGCAATATCATCTTTCTTTACAAAAACATCATCTAACTTCATTTTTGGCACTTCAGCACGTACCACGTCAAATACATAAGATGTAATCTGATCATGTGGGTAGTCTAATTGATAAAAAGCATCGTACACCTTATCTCTAATAACCCTGTACTGCACAGAAACCTTCAGTTTTACAAAAACATCATCCAAGGTTTTTGTTTCAATCATAACATCCAACTGTTGGATTTTTAGACTCAAACGACCTGCAATCTTCTGCATTAATGGAATCTTAAATTGTAAACCAGATTGTCTAATACTGCTAAACTTACCAAAGGTTTCAATAATGGCCGCTGTCTTTTGCTTTACTATAAAAATACTAGAAAAGGCAATGAGCGCTAATAAAATTATAATCGGTATAAAAAAGAAATTTCCCATAGTTTTTAGTTTTAAGGTTTATAGCAAAATACAAAAGCTTCTATTAAGTTAGTAGGTTTTTTTCTGTTATTGTTACAGCTAAGTACAAAATACAAGTGCTTGGACACATAAAATAATAGGCTGTCTCTACTTTCGAGTTTCTTTCGTATTCATATCTAGAATTACTCTAGCTTTGTGGAACATTCATTCTGTTCGTATGCTTTTGTTGTATAACAAACCAACTATAGGTTTGTTATACAACAATATATGACTGTGAAATTGAAAGATAATGACATCCAAATGAAGACCATTAGCTTACCAGACGAATTAAATTTAGCTTCTAAGCTGTCTATTGGGGTCTATGATTACGAAAGCACCCAAGAAATCTCCAAACAGGAAATACTATTAAATAAAAACACCTTTAGCTTTTTACAAGAAGGAACAAAAGAGGTCTTTTTTGATAACTCTTCTTATGCTATTGATCCTTCTCAGTTTCTATTAATGAAATCTGGGCATTGTTTAATGACAGAAAAACTTTCCAATACGGCAGCACAGTACAGAAGTATCTTGTTTTTCTTTTCTAATGATGACGTGTTACAATTCCTTAGAAAGTTTGAACTTACATCTATAAAACCCACTACGTTCTATTCTACGTATTCTTTCGACTATGATGCTTTTATAAAAAGGTTTGTAGCGAGTCTTTTGGATATCTCAAAACTTTCAGCTTCTGCTCAAGACAAGCTATTACATACAAAGTTTGAAGAAATTATGTTGTACCTCATAGAATTTAATGGTGTTTCATTTCTCTATTCCCTAATTAACCATACAGATAATCAAAGTCAACACTTTATTCAAACCATAGAGAGTAACCAATTAAACAGACTCACGATTAAGGAACTATCCTTCCTCTCCAACATGAGCGTGTCTACTTTTAAAAGAGAATTTCAAAAACATTTTAATAGTTCACCTAGCAAGTGGTTCCAGGACAAACGACTAGAACATTCGGCTTTTTTATTAAAAAACAAATCCAAGCGACCGTCAGATATATATGAAGAGGTTGGTTATGAGAATCTATCGAACTTTATACAAGCCTTTAAGCTAAAGTTTGGCGTAACACCCAAACAGTTTCAGTCAACTTGAACCTTTACCAACACTTTTTGAACTGAATCAAACACAACTTAGAGTGCCTCCCGTCATAAATTTGTTCCATAATTAAAAACAAATTTTATGAAAAAATCACATTTTATTTTAGCGGTACTCCTTACCATATCAACGACTGTATTTAGTCAAAAAACATTTACTTTAACCAGCAATGACTTAGGTGGCTCTGCAACTATCAATGAAGAGTTTAATGGTTTTGGTTGTACGGGAACAAACCAATCTCCACAACTATCTTGGGCAAATGCACCAGAAGGCACTAAAAGTTTTGCTGTAACAATGTATGACCCAGATGCTCCTACGGGTAGTGGATGGTGGCATTGGGTTGTATTTGATATTCCAGCTACGGCTACAGAATTGGTGTCGGGAGCAGGAAACACAGCGCTTAATTTAATACCAAAAGGTACAATTCAAAGTATTACAGATTATGGCGCTATGGGCTATGGCGGACCATGCCCACCTGAAGGGCACGGTGTACATGAGTACATTATAACGGTATACGCATTAAAAACAGATACCCTTGGCTTAGATGAAAACACCAATGCTGCTATTGTTGGG
>CALHVP010000269.1 GCA_938038975.1 uncultured Maribacter sp.
TCATCCCAACACATGCTCCTACAGGATCTATTCTATCATCGTAAGATTCTACTGCTACTTTTGCTCTTTCTCCTGGCTCTCTTACAATATTCTTTACTGTAATTAATCCATCATAAATTTCAGGAACTTCTAATTCAAACAATCTTTCTAAGAACAATGGAGATGTTCTAGATAAGATAATTAGTGGCTTGTTGTTTTTCAAATATGCGATGTTTATTAGATCCCACATTTCTTCGGTAGAAATACTTGAAGAGCTACCCATATTATGAACAGCAGGGTGTCCATTATAGACTTCAAAAAAACGCTCTCCGTTTAATGAAATCATATCATCCAGCGTTATGGCATAACCGAAGTTTGGGTGATTAATGTGCGGTATCATGGGAATCCCAGTTTCCTTACGCTGATTCAAAACTTGGTTTATATTGTTTTGCATTACTTCTGCAACACTACCACCCCCCATAGGATCAATCTTTTTCTTAATATTTGTGGCATTCATATGAATAGGTTTATTCTAATAAGAATCAGTGATTTCTTCTGATTTAATGACTAGAAACTTTCCTTGATTTTCTAGCTTATTTCTATATTCCTCATAGGTTTTTAATTTCACCAAAGTTTTGCCAGAATCTATTTTATACTCCACCCAATTTGGCCCATAAGTAGCAAGATAATTTAGAAATGCTTTTTGATATAAGGAGTCTTCCCTTATGGTTATCCATTTCTCGTTATCAGCAATACTATTATGATCAGATAGGGCCATAAACTCATAATCTTTAGCCTTATACCAATCTAAAATTACCTCAGGAAATTCGTCTCCATCACTCCAATAGGAATGCGTATGCAGATTACCTTTAAACCATTTTTGAGAAGTCTCTTGTTGAGGTTTTTGGGTTGTTTCACCACAGCTAATTACTGAAAGGATTAAAAGCAAGCCTACACTATTTTTTAATTTAAAAATGTTCATAGAATAGATTTAATACCTCATTGAGGGTTTAATTTTCCAAGGCTTGCCTCGAAAGATATACTATATTTTCAGACGCATACCTTGTGTCCTTAAGGAGAGGTTGTTGATTAAGGTCTTCAGTAAAAATAGTATTTTTTAACTAGAGGATAGTTTTGGTACATACGACTAAAGTATTGAGACACTTGGATTATATCTTAAGAATCTAAATTCATAGAAAATATGAGGAATTAGCGGAAATGAATAACCGCTACTAGAATTGTTTTAAATAGAGAAGACAGTAACCTTTGATTACTTAGGGATGACGCCGATTAGAAAAAAGAGTAATACATTATCGCTTAAACTTACGTCTTGTTCTTACGCGGTTTACGAAATAGATAACAACAACGAAAAGTGCTAAAATTGGAAAAACAAGATCTCCGTTTAAAAAACTTAAAATATCCATAGGACTAAAATATGATTTGCTCTAAGAACGATTTTGCCATCAGTTTAGTATTCTTACGGCACTATATGCTTTGTTCAATAGTCGTTGTAAGTTGTTATTCTTAACTACGAGTTTTCTTTTTTATTTCTTTTTGAACTTAGCCAGTGCATTTTTAGCAAATTCTGAAAGTACTAGGCTCCCTGTAATCTTTGCTCTTTCTGTTAACAGTGTAGCCCAGTGATCCGTGTTGTTCCAAAGCACTTTTTTCCATTCTAGTAAGGCAGTTGGATTGTAGCTTGATAGTTTTTGGGTAAATACACTAAGGTCTTTGTCTAGTTCATCTATTCCTTCGTAAACTTTGGCGTACATGCCTTTTTCCTTTGCCCAATACGCATTTTTCCATTCAGTAGGTGCTAGGGATAATTCTGAAATAGCAGCGACTCCTATTTTACGTTCTACAGCTGGAGCAATTACTAATGCTGCAATACCAATAGATAGTTCTGATAATTTAATAGAAGCAGCTTCAACAGCAAAAGCGTAATCGCAAGCTGAAATTAATCCTACTCCACCACCTACCGCCTTACCTTGAACCCGGCCTATAATTACTTTTTTACAGCGGCGCATAGCATTAATTACGTTAGCGAATCCGCTGAAAAATACTTCACCCTGCTCCATATTGGAAACTTGCATTAATTCATCAAAAGAAGCACCTGCACAAAAAGCTTTTTCACCTTCAGACTTTAAAACGATAACTGTAACCGCATCATTTTCGGAAAGGATATCTAATTCCCTTGTTAATCTGTTTAAAAGTTCTAAGGTAAAAGAATTACTTGCAGGATGGCCAAATTCTACCGTCGCTATTTGGTTTTCTATATGTACGTATAGACTTCCATTAGATCTATTTGTTGTCATGTTTTGCTATTTACAGGTATTAAGACCTTAAGTTCAAAGGTAATAACTTGTTTAGAAAGTTTATGCTTGTTCGCGACTGTAGGCTTTTATCTTAACGTATAGATTTTTTGTGATGTCTAACCTCCTGAATCTAATTTGGGAGCAAGGGCTTAAATTTTCTCCTAAACTTCCACACCAATGCACCGCCTCTAATTAGCATCCAAATAGTAAATGAAATCCAAATTCCTGTTAGACCCCAACCCATATATTTACCAATAAATAGGGCAGGCACAAATCCTAAGAATGTTGCCGAGAGTAAGGTATTTCTAAGGTATTTCATTTCACCTAAGCCTTTGAAAAGTCCATCTAGAACAAAGGCAATTGTATTGATAGGGAGTCCTATAATTATAATAAAAAAGACACTATAGAAAACTTCTAACACTGCAGTTTCTTTAGAAAACAAACGCCCTATAGGAAAGTATAATACAGACCCTAGAATAATTAAAATAGCGCTAACACAGAAACCGTAAAAAACAATTTTTTTTGACAGTTGCCACAAACCAGTATAATCTTTAGCACCTAATAATCTGCCTCCCAATATATTTCCAGCGGCACCATAGCCATCGATAAAAAAGGCAGAAAATAACCAGATATTTATGGCAATAGTGTGTGCTCCAATATATTTATCACCCATAGCTGTTGCTTCTCTTACTGCAAGAATTAGAGCAGTATTTAGCGCAATGGCTCTAACAAATAAATTTAAGCTCATGATGACTAATCTACCTAGCTCTGGGTGAAGTGGGAATTTTAGTTTTAGACTTATATCTGTTTTTGTAATTAATAAAATAAAGGCCATTATTGCCATTACAGCTTGTGCTATTAAACTGGCGTAGGCCGCGCCATCTAGGTAAAGAGGTTCTATAAACCCATCTATACCATATACTAAAATCACATCTAGAATCACATTTAGAACGGCACCAGTAATTGCAATTACCATAGGCCAGTATGTATTTTGTATTCCCCTAAAAATCCCCATTACTGCAAATACAAACAGGGTTAATGGGAAACCCCAAACGCGAATAGCATAGTAATTAATACAATACTGTAAAATCTTACCAGACGCGTTGAGGAGGACAAAAATTTCTTCTATGATAAAAATGGTAGATAAAAGAATAAGAAGGCTAAGGCCTATATTTAGAAAAATAGCTTGCGCGGGAAGGCTTTTAACTTCATCTAACTTGCCTGCACCAAGATATTGAGATATGATTGCCGATATGGCACTACGTGTCTGACCTAGTATCCAAATAAGCATAGATAAAAAAGACCCCACGATACCTGCAGCAGCTAAAGATTCAAGTCCGTCTACTGGGATATTACCAACAATGGCTGTATCTGTTATAGATAGTAGCGGCTCAGCTATTCCGGCAATAGTGGCTGGAATAGCAAGTTTGTTTATGGTTTTAAGATTGATAACTGTTTTCAATACTATTCTATTATAGTACTAGTTCATAACAATGAAAGGGATGCTCACTTTGATTTGGATAATAGATATCTTCTAATTTTTGATAACCTCTTTTTTTATAAAAATATTGATTGCGTTTATTTTGGCTAAAGGTATCTAAACGTACCGATGTAAAGTTGTTGGTTCTGGCATAGTTTTCTGCAAAGTCCATTAGTTTTTGTGCAAAACCCTTCCCTTGATATGTAGCATGTACCCCCAAACGATGTATGTAAAGATTAGCCTCGTTTTCTGTTAACCATTTTACATTTTGGTATTCTTTATCCATTAAAACGGAAAGTACAATACACCCTATGAGTTTCCTATTTTCTTTAGACACATACAATTCTTTACGCTCTACGTCCGTTATAAATTGCTTTTTACTAGGATATTCAGTGGTCCATTGAAAAATACCATTAGACTCCATAAGAAGACGACAACTATTGGTTAAATCGAGAATATCTGGTATTTCGGATATCTTTGCCAGTTCAATCATAAAAGGAGTTCAATTAAATTGTAAATTTAGAGGAATAATCAATAAACTAGTTATGACTAATATTCTTGTACCTATAGGCACCTCTGCAGATGCACACGAAACCTTACAATATGCAATAGATTTTGCCTCAGATTTTGGAGGAAACATTTATGTTATGGAAGTGTTTAATGTAATTGCTAAAACAGGTACGTTGGCCAATGTAACAGAGAAAATAGCAAAAAAAGGTAAGGAGCGTTTAAAAGAGGTTATCTCTAAAGTAGACGCTAAGAGTATTGACCTTAAGGTAGTTACTTATAACGGGGAATTAGTAGACGGCCTAAATGACCTTAATAAGGAAATGGGAATTGATTTGATTATTTTGGCAACCCGTAGCCATGATATCCGCGAAGAACTTTACCTAGGAACAACGTCTGGGGGGATTATAAAACGAACAGATATTCCTACGCTAGTTGTGCCAAGGGGCACCTCATATACTAGTTTTAAAAATATACTCGTTGCTTTCAAATCTGGTATTTTAAAGCGTAAACGAATATTAGACCCCTTAACTACTATTTCAAATAAACATAGATCTAATGTGAATTTATTGATGGTAAAAACGCCAGGATATTCTGATGATGACCTAAGAGTAAACACTGCCTTAATGGATATGAGTTCTCAACTTACAATTACTGAGAATGCAACAACATACCAAGGTGTTCTGGAACATTTTAGATCACAGAAACCAGATTTATTATGTGTATTTAGGCGTAAACGTGGCTTTTTTAAGAAGCTGTGGGAAAAGAGCACCATATTAAAAGAAGAGTTTTCAGCGCCTGTTCCCGTATTAATTTTAAGCGTTAAGAAAGATTGAGAATTCTTTGATAGCTTGGCAAAAAGTATTTCCTTTGCCGCTCTTTGGGGGATTAGCTCAGTTGGCTAGAGCGCTTGCCTGGCAGGCAAGAGGTCACCGGTTCGAATCCGGTATTCTCCACCAGTAAAGACGGGGCTTCACAGATGTGAGGCCTTTTTTGGTTTTAAAAATTGCACACTTTTTGCACACTTTCTTGTTTTTCCTCAAACTTTAACATTTGTAAAGTCATTTAGTATCATTCTCAATCATTTTTTATTAACTCCTGAGATTTGATTATACATGTTGAATTTGTGACTTTGGTTGTATGTCTCTTCCCCAAATCTTACCATAACTTATCTGCGCAGGATCCTGTTGGGTTTTTGTAGTATTCGGGTTGATAAGCGTTAATCAAAAACCCAATAGGGCGCATGCTACTTTACTACTGAATTACCGTTCAGCACATTCCCCTACATTCCGTAAACTCCATTTCGGGAAATAAGCTTCACTCCAATATCTTGGACACGATTATGGATTTAAGTACCTCCTTTAATAATTGTAGAAAACCTGATAAGAATTTGCTAACCGAATAGATCTCCAAAAAATCCATAACCAAGTCCGCTTGATAGGAATTTCCTTGTTTGCATTTTGTTCTGTTTCAAGAGGATTGGAAATTTCAATGACTATGGTTTTCGAGGTACTTCACGACCCGCCACCTTCTCCCTTTTTTTGATAGCAAATAAACAACATTCGTTTTTGGACAGCGGCATAAATCAGGCTCATGCCTCGCTCTTATTTATACGCCTTACCAACTCCGAATATTGAAAGTCTAGGGCAACAAAAAAAGGGAACGCGACGGCTCTATGGGAAGTAAATCGAAAACGGAAATCATGAAATCATATCAAATCCTCAAAAATGAAACAGAACAAAAGTTAAAAAACAAAAAAGAGGAAAACGCTCTAAATATAATAAGTAAATCGATTTTAAA
>CALHVP010000270.1 GCA_938038975.1 uncultured Maribacter sp.
GTTATTCTTGAAACCATTTTTCAAAGGGTATTAAAATAACTTAGCATAGATAATACGAGGCAAAATGAAAATACTCTTAAAATCAGCAAAAATTGTAGATGCCGGCAACAAGGATCTGCATTTAAAAAAGAGAGATATCCTTATTGTAAATGGTACTATTGAAAAGATTGCCATTAACATTGAGCCCCCTACTAAGGCCAAAATAGTGACACATAAAAACCTTCATGTTTCTATTGGTTGGTTTGATAGCGGAGTAGCATTTGGAGAGCCGGGTTATGAAGAGCGAGAAACGATTACAAACGGATTACTTTGTGCTGCTAAAAGTGGGTTTACGGATGTTGTTTTAAACCCAAGTAGTCATCCAGTACCAGATAGTAGCTCTGACATTGTCTTTTTAAAAAATGCTGCTAAAGAAGAACTTACTGGATTACACCCACTTGCTAACCTAACAGTGAAAGGAGCAGGGGAATCATTAGCTGAACTGTATGACATGAAAAATTCAGGTGCAGTTGGCTTTTACGACTACAAACATGCAGTTTCCAACGCCAATCTATTAAAAATTGCGCTACAGTATGCTCAAAACTTTGATGGTGTCGTTTGTTCCTTTCCGCTAGATGCTCAAATAGCTGGAAAAGGTGAGGTCAATGAAGGCATACCTAGTACCCGTTTAGGCTTAAAAGGAATACCCGCATTAGCAGAAGAACTTCATATAGCTAGAGATTTATTTATTCTAGAATATACAGGAGGTAAACTTCATATACCTACCATAAGTTCTGCAACCGCTGTTAAACTAATAGCTGCTGCTAAAAAGAAGGGATTACAAATAACATGCAGTGTGGCTATTCACAACCTCATGTACACAGATGATGTTTTAGAGGATTTTGACACCAATTACAAAACACTTCCTCCATTACGAACCAAAGAGGATGCAAAAGAACTGATAAAAGGTTTAAAGAACGGAACTATAGATTTTGTTACTACAGACCATACCCCTTTAAATATAGAGTTGAAACAGGTAGAGTTTGATAATGCCTCTTATGGCAGCATAGGATTAGAAAGTGCATTTGGCGCATTACAGTCCGTTTTTGAGTTAGAAGAAACCATAGCACTTTTAACTAAGGGAAGAGAAACCTTTGGATTAGAAACTACTCGGCTAAAAGAGGGAAGTACCGCAGCACTAACACTCTTTGAACCAGACACTTCATACACCTTCTCCAACAATGAAATACACAGCAGTTCCAAGAACAGTATGTTTTTAGGAGCACAACTAAAGGGTAAAGTACTTGGAAGTATTGCCCGTGATAAGATGATTCTTAATTTTTAATCTATGACTACCCAAACAAAACCAGAAGGTAAGACGACAGCTATTGTAGCTTACTTAACCATTATTGGAGCTATAATAGCCATAACAATGAATAATGAACCTAAACATGAATTTGCACGGGTACATACTAGGCAAGCATTTGGACTTCATTTAATGTTTCATGCTTTCGCACTATTTTTAAGTGTATGGTATAATCAATATGCCTTATATGGACTTTATATTTGCTACATGGTTTTATGGGGATACGGTTTTGCATCTGCCATTGGTAACCAAAAACAAATTGTGCCTTTAGTAGGCACTTATTTTCAGAAATGGTTCACTTTTATTTCATAAATACATGACTACAGCTCCCCTATCATTAGAACATATTATAAGACCCTCTTCTTTAAAAGATAAAAAAGCACCTGTATTATTTATGCTTCATGGCTATGGTAGTAATGAGGAAGACCTTTTTTCATTTGCTGAAGAATTACCAGAAGAGCTTTGTATTATCTCGGTTAGAGCTCCCTATGTATTAGAACCATATGGCCACGCTTGGTATGCCATTAATTTTGATGCTGAAAAAGGAAAATGGAGTGATGATGAACAAGCAAAGGAATCTAGGGAAAAAATAAAACGATTCATTAAAGAAGCTTGTGAAACATATCACTTAAATGCAGACAATGTAACACTTCTTGGTTTTAGTCAAGGCACGATACTTAGTTATGCCGTGGCACTATCCTACCCCAAGGAAATTAAAAATGTAATTGCTTTGAGTGGCTATATAAATGAAGGTATTTTAATTGATGGTTCCGATAATTTGGACCATTCTAACTTAAACATATATGCCTCACATGGCCAAGTAGATCAGGTAATCCCTTTAGAATGGGCTCAGAAAGCACCTATACTACTAGACAAATTAAATATAAAACATGTATTTGAAGAGTTTCCGATTGGTCATGGAGTTTCACCACAAAACTTTTATTCCTTACAGAAATGGCTGTTAGATAAAATCTAATTACTATTCGTATAAAGTAGATGGTCTGTTAACGTAAAATCCATACCTAAATCCTCCTTAAGTTCATATTTAATTAAAAGCTCACCCCAGTATTTTCCATCAGAAAAATCGGTTAATATCCATTTATGATTTAGAACTTTTATTTTATTTATCTTAAAATCATTCTGCATTCCAGCGTACGGAATTAATGGATTATCACCTTTAGACTCATTGGTTTCCAACAACTTATCTGAAATGTATCTTGTAGGATTCTCTAGATTTAAATGCTCATAATATGCAAGGGCTTCGTCATTATTCTCCAAAGAAAAATACTGCATTTCTAATACCTTTAGTTCAGATTGCTGTAAATCAAGTTCTAGTTGACTTACCTCTTCCTTTAGTTTTACAATAGAAGCCATATTGGCTTTAGCCATATTGCCACTACTCACAAAAAGATACATACAAACTAATGCTGCAAATACAAATAAGTAAAGAAATATTTTATTTTTCATTCGTTATAATTGGGTTTATAAATATGTAATGTTAGTACAAATGTATTAAATAGTTTGTGGAATATTATACCTCTATCGTTAGGTTATCATAAGCTAAATAAACATTATCAGGCAAGCTTTTTTCCACTTCTTCATGAAATCCCAGCAAATGGCTTATATGCGTAAAATAAGCTTTTCCAGGCCTTACCTGCGCTACAAAATTCAATGCCTCCTCTAAATTAAAATGAGACTGATGTGCTTCTGTTCTCAGCGCATTAACCACCAATACTTTACAGCCCTTAATTTTCTCTATTTGTTCAGGCTTCATAGTTTTAACATCTGTTAAATATGTAAAATCGTCTATCCGATAACCAAAAACTTTAAGATTATTATGCAGTGCTTGCACAGGAACTACAGATTTTCCTTTTAAGTTAAAAGCAGTATTCTTTTTAACACGGTTAATAGCTACTGTAGGGGCACCAGGGTATCTGTTCTTTTTACTAAATATGTAATCAAAGCGCTTTTTTAAAGCTTTTATCACTCTTTTATCTGCATAGATTGGTATATCCCCTTGCTTAAAAAAGAAGGGTCTAATATCATCAATACCCGCTGTGTGATCGGAATGTTCATGGGTAAAAAGAATACCATCCAAGACAGTTACATTATTGGTTATCATTTGTTGCCTAAAATCTGGCCCACAATCAATAACATAACTAGCATTCTCCCAAGTTAAAAGTACAGAAACTCTTAGCCTTTTATCCCTAGAATCCGCACTAAGACACACAGGGTGTTTACTACCAATTACGGGGACTCCCTGAGAAGTTCCTGTTCCAAGAAAGGTGATTTTTAAACTCATATTCTTAAGTTCAAATTTAAGGTTTTATTCATAGAACAAACCCATTTAAGATTCCTAATAACCTTCATAAATGAGTAACTATTTATTCATTTTATAAACAAATTAGCATCCATTAAAAGTAATTTCAAATTTTTAGGTTGTTTAACCGTTAGATAGTTGGATCTTTATAACTTTGTAAAAGTAAAATAAACAACATGTCTTCAGTTATTAAACGAGAATCAGCCTTCGAAAATATTCCCTCGATAAAGGCAAAAACTTTAAGAATCAACCTAAATCCTGATATTTACGGCACGTTTGCTGAAATAGGAGCTGGACAGGAAACGGCAAGGCATTTTTTCCGCTCCGGTGGTGCTTCTGGAACAATTGCTAAAGCCATGAGTGCTTATGACAAGGATTTTAGCGATGCTATCTACGGTACTGAGAAAGATGGGAGATATGTTACTCAGGCCCGTTTAAAAACGATGCTTTCGCATGAGATGACGCTTATGGAAGAGCGTATTAGCAGGGAAAAACATCCTGATAGATTGTTTTTTTCATATTCAAATACGGTTGCAACTATTGACTTCTCTAAGCGTTATAAAGGACACGGATGGGTTGGAATACGTTACCAACTAGATCCAAACCAAAAAGAGTTTGACGAAATTATTTTACATATTCGTTTCAAACAAAACGAAGCAAGATTACAACAAGAAACCTTAGGTATATTGGGTGTAAACCTAATTTATGGTGCTTTTTACAAATACCATAAACCAAGAAAATTATTAAAATACCTGTACGATCATATTGACAAGGATACCTTAGAAATTGACATGATTAATTTCTCTGGACCAAGTTTTAAAGAGGTTGATAACAGATTGATTAGTTTACAGCTTATTAGGTATGACATGACAGATGCAGTTATGTTCGGCCCTGATGGTAACAACTTGTTACCGGCTGCAATACTCTATAAAAAGAATATTTTGGCACTACGTGGAAGTTTTAGACCCGTAACCAAAGTGAATTTGGACATGTTCCAGAAATCACACGATATATTCATAAGAGACCCCGGTGTTGATCAAAACAATACCATTGTGATTTTTGAAATTACCCTTTCTAATTTAAAGGCTTCTGGTGAGATAGACGAGCAGGATTTTATGGATCGGGCAGAATTACTTTGTTCTCTAGGACACTCTGTAATGATTTCAAAATTTCAAGAATACTACAAACTCGTAGAATACTTTAATAACTACACTAAGAACAGAATAGGTCTTACCATGGGTGTGAATAACTTGGTAGACATATTTGATGAAAAATACTACCGTCATTTAAGCGGAGGTATCTTAGAAGCATTTGGAAAATTATTCTTTAAAGATTTACAAGTCTACTTGTATCCGATGAAAAATGCAGATACTGGACAAGTAATGACTAGTAATAATGTGAAGGTTCATCCAAGAATGAAAGAACTATATAAGTTCTTTAAATACAATGGAAAAGTGATGGACATTATTGATTACGACCCAGAAATTATGCACATTTTCTCTAGAGAAGTACTCAAGAGAATTATCCATAATGAGGACGGATGGGAAGAAATGCTACCTGAAGGAATTGCTGAGATTATAAAAGAAAGAAAACTTTTTGCTAAAAAAGAACTTATCAGAAAATAAATATAATAGTATAGTTAGTCAAAAAAGCCCCTTATAATAAGGGGCTTTTTTATGCTTAGTCTTCTAGTAATTGTGCTGCGTGGTCTTTGGTTTTAACCTTATCTATGACTTTAGCTATTTTACCTTCACCATTTACAACAAAGGTTTTTCTATGAATACCATCATATTCTTTTCCCATAAATTTCTTTAGACCCCAAACGCCAAACGCGTTAATAACCGTATGGTCTTCATCTGCTAACAATGGAAAAGGGAATTCATATTTAGCTTTAAAATTAGCTTGCTTCTTTTGAGAATCAGCACTTACACCAAGCAACTCAAAACCTGAATCTTGTAACGCCTTATAATTATCTCTTAAATTACAAGCTTCTGCAGTACAACCCGGAGTGTTTGCTTTTGGATAGAAAAAAACAATTAAATTTTTACCAGAATAGTCAGATAAATTTATAGTATTGCCATCTTGATCATGGGCAGTAAATGAAGGAACAGTATCCCCTACGTTTAGTGTGTTCATTTTATATTTTTTATAGCGTTTAACTATTTGTTTGTAAAATTAAACAAAAAATGACAAAAGCCGAAAAAGTTGCCTTTACAATTTCCAAACTACAAGAGCTTTACCCAGAGATTCCCATTCCTTTGGATCATAAAGACCCCTATACCCTTCTCATTGCCGTACTTATGTCTGCTCAGAGTACCGACGTTCGTGTGAATAAAATTACACCTTTGTTATTTGCAAAAGCAGACAACCCTTATGATATGATAAAACTATCTGTAGAAGAAATACGGGAAATCATAAAACCCGTTGGACTATCTCCAATGAAGTCGAAAGGAATTCATGGTCTATCTAAAATGTTAGTAGAAAAATATGACGGTATTGTACCACAGGAACTTGAACTGCTTGAAGAATTCCCAGCTGTTGGCCATAAAACCGCTAGTGTAGTAGTTTCACAAGCTTTTGGAATCCCTGCTTTTCCTGTAGACACCCATATTCATAGGCTTATGTACAGGTGGGGTTTTACTAATGGTAAAAATGTTGTGCAAACAGAAAAAGATGCCAAACGGCTGTTCGATAAAGAATTATGGAACGATTTACATCTTCAGATTATTTGGTATGGTAGAGAATACTCCCCCGCTAGAGGCTGGGATTTGGAAAAAGATATTATTACCAAAACAATTGGTAGGCAAACGGTATTAAATGAGTACTATAAAAATAAAAAGACCCGCTAAAAGCAGGTCTTTTTATTAATTTAAGAAAGTCTCGAACTTTAAATCTTTGTACTCAATTTCATAAAGCGCCTGCGAAAAACTCAATAAAAAGCTTATCGTTTTTGGACATACCTTATTAAAACCGGTTTGTTCTTGATAATCAGAGTAAATTTTTTCCATATTTTCATTGTTGTTACACTAAAATAACGCAACTCCTTTGAAAATATTGTTTTACCTAATCTATGCGGAACCTAGTTGGTAAGTACTATATTGTTTTTTTCTATTATTTTTCTAAGGTTAATAAGAGCATAACGCATTCTACCTAGGGCAGTATTGATGCTAACTCCCGTGTTTTCAGATATCTCTTTAAAACTCATATCTTTATAAATACGCATTAACAAAACTTCTTTTTGATCATCTGGAAGTTCCTCAATTAAGAATTTTAAATCTGTATCTATCTGATCCTTAATTAATTGTTTTTCAGCATTTAACTTATCATCTCCTATTACAGAGAAAATATTAAAGTCATCACTACCTTCGAACATTGGCATTCTTTTGTTCTTTCTAAAGTGATCTATAATAAGGTTATGAGAAATACGCATTACCCACGGTAAAAATTTTCCCTCTTCACTATACCTTCCTTTTTTCAAAGTCTTAATTACTTTAATAAAAGTATCTTGAAAAATATCTTCTGTAATATCTCTATCCAATACTTTGGAGTAGATAAAACTTGTAATTCTTTGGTTGTGTCTGTTGATTAACACAGATAATGCTTTTTCATCACCACTGATATAATCTCTTACTAATTCTGAATCATCAATTTTTAGTTCCATACGAGTTACTTTCTTTTAGGTTTACCGATTTGGGAATCTGTTAGTAAATTTTAGTTAGTTATTTATTTCTGGTATAAAACTAGATAAAAGGCACCCTGTACAAAAAAGTATGTTGTCAAACCCTCCTTTTATGATGTGAAACAACGAATAGTTATTTTCTATACAATAAACGATGGTAGAAATAGTTGTGTGGGAAACATATCACAACATAGGTATGTATAGTAAGTATTGTGTTAAATACCGCTATATAATTAATAGGTATAAAAAAAGCCCCAAGGATAAAATCCTTGGGGCTTTTCTTTATTTATATGGTACTTAGTTTAAATTACTTTCAAAAGTTATTCCTTTCGCCTTTGTAATTTTAAGTGATTTGGAGTAGGCTAATAAAAAATCAACTGTTTCTGGCTTAGCAGCTATTAACTCTCTATTGTTTTTTTTCTTAGTGTAAATTTTCTCCATGTTCCTTTTAGTTTTGGTTCAATAGTAGAACGGTACGAAATTAAATATAGTAGATCCACTCGACCTGTGGCAGATTAATTCGTTAAAACTATATTATTTGCGTCCACAAGCTTTCTAAGGTTAATAAGTGCATAACGCATTCTACCTAAAGCCGTATTTATACTAACACCAGTATTATTGGATATTTCTTTAAAACTCATATCCTTATATAGTCTCATTTCTAAAACTTCTTGTTGGTCTTCTGGAAGTTCTTTTATCATTTTAAGCAAATCACTATCAATTTGGTCTTTTATGAGTTGCTTTTCCGCATTAAGATCTTCATCACCCATTAAAGCAAATATATTATAGCTATCTGTGGCGTTGAACATTGGCATTCTATTGTTCTTCCTAAAATGGTCTATAATAAGGTTGTGTGCTATACGCATAACCCAAGGTAAAAATTTACCCTCTTCATTATAAGCGCCCCGCTTTAAAGTACGAATCACTTTCATAAATGTATCTTGAAATATATCCTCTGTAAGTTCCCTATCCCCTACTTTGGAATAGATAAACCCCGTGAGACGGGAATTGTGTCGATTTATAAGAACTGACATAGCTCTTTCATCTCCTTGTATATAATGACTTACTAGTTGGGAATCTTCGATTTGTACTTCCATAGCTTTACTTTTGTGGGGTTAAAGCATACCCTCTTAAAATTTAAGGGGTGCTCTAAGTATTTTAAAACGTTACAAAGTAAAGGTTCGCTATAGGCGTATCGAATTTATCGTGAATGTCAAAGATATAAAAAAATAAACATTCTAAAAACTATGTGAAAATTTTCTATGAACTGCAACATCCTTATATAATGAGTTTAAATTGAAAATAGCATATTGTATCTTTGCAAGCTGATTCAATCTTATGCCCAACATAACAGAAGTAAACCCCAAGGAAAATATTATCATTAAAGGAGCAAAACTGCATAACCTTAAGAATATTGATGTAGTTATTCCAAGAAATAAGCTTGTAGTAATCACTGGTCTTTCTGGATCAGGTAAATCTAGCTTGGCGTTTGACACGCTTTATGCAGAGGGGCAACGACGCTATGTAGAAAGTCTTTCTTCCTATGCAAGACAGTTTTTAGGAAAACTTGACAAACCTAAAGTAGATTATATTAAGGGTATAGCCCCAGCCATTGCAATTGAGCAAAAAGTGAATTCTACAAATCCAAGGTCCACAGTTGGAACAACAACTGAGATATATGACTACATAAAACTTTTGTACGCACGAATAGGAAAGACCTTTTCACCTATATCTGGAAAGCAAGTAAAGAAAAATATGGTAACAGATGTTACAAAACATGTTAAAAGCTTTGCTGAAAAAACCAAACTACTGCTTTTAGCACCTATAACAATTAGAGAGGATAGAGATACTACCAAGTCATTACAGTTATTTTCTAAGCAAGGTTATGCTCGTATAAAGTATAATAACGAAGTAATTAGAATAGATCAGGCTCCGGAAAATATAGGCAAAGAATTCTATTTGGTTATAGATCGAATTATTACTCAAAATGATGAGGATTTTTACAATAGACTTGCAAACGCAGTAGATACTGGATTTTTTGAAGGAAAAGGAAAATGTATTATTGAAACCCTATCTGATGGTGAGCAAACGCTGTTCAGTAATACGTTTGAATTAGATGGTATGCTGTTTCTTGAGCCTAATGTTCACTTATTTAGTTTTAACAACCCATACGGAGCATGTCCAACATGTGAAGGTTATGGAGACGTTATAGGAATAGATGAAGATCTTGTGGTACCTAATACAGCCCTTTCTATTTATGAAAATGCTGTTTTCCCATGGCGTGGTGATAGTATGGGCTGGTATAGAGATCAATTGGTGAACTCCTCCCATAAATTTGATTTTCCTATACACAAGCCTTGGTTTCAACTTACAGAGGCACAAAAAAAATTAGTTTGGGACGGAAATGACCACTTCATTGGGTTGCATAAATTTTTTACTGCTTTAGAAGAAAAGAGCTATAAAATCCAAAATAGGGTCATGCTTTCAAGGTATAGAGGTAAAACTAAATGTAATACCTGTAACGGAAATAGACTACGTTCAGAAACTGACTATGTAAAAGTGGGTGATAAATCTATTTCTGAACTGGTTGGTATTTCTATTGAAAAATTAATTCCTTATTTTGAACAATTAGAATTAAGCACAAACGATGCACTTATAGCTAAGCGATTGCTAATAGAAATAAATACCAGACTTGGTTTTTTAAATAAGGTAGGCCTTAGCTACCTAACTTTAAACCGAAAATCTAATACCTTATCTGGAGGAGAAAGTCAACGCATTAATCTTGCTACCTCATTAGGGAGTAGCCTAGTAGGGTCTATGTATATTTTAGATGAACCTAGTATAGGACTACATCCAAAGGATACCGAAAACTTAATAGATGTACTAATATCATTAAGGAATTTAGGTAATACAGTTATTGTTGTAGAACATGACGAAGATATCATGAAAGCGGCAGACGAAGTTATAGATATTGGTCCGGAAGCAGGTACCCACGGTGGACATGTAGTCGCACAAGGTACCTTAAGCGAGGTTTTACTTTCTAGTTCTTTAACGGCTAGCTATTTAAATGGGACAATGCAAATTGAAGTTCCCAAGGAACGTCGTACCTCCAAAAACCATATTGAAATTGTTGGGTGTAGAGAAAATAACTTAAGAAATATTAATGTTACTTTTCCTTTAGATATGCTTACCGTAGTTACTGGTGTTTCTGGTAGTGGAAAAAGTACCTTAGTAAAAAAACTGCTGTATCCTATTTTATTAAAAGAAGTTGGAGGTTATGGAGAAAAAGCAGGACAATACACTTCTGTCTCTGGCAAATACAGTCATATAAAGCATGTAGAATTTGTAGATCAGAATCCAATTGGTAGATCTTCACGTTCCAATCCTGTTACCTATATAAAGGCTTATGATGATATTCGTAACCTATACGCAAATCAGAAATTAAGTAAAATTAGAAATTATCAAGCAAAACATTTTTCCTTTAATGTAGATGGTGGTCGTTGTGAAAAATGCAAAGGAGAAGGCTCTATTACTGTAGAGATGCAGTTCATGGCAGATGTTCATCTAGAATGCGATACCTGTAGTGGTAAACGCTTTAAAAAAGATGTGCTAGAAGTAACATTCAGCACTGCCAATATAGACGATGTTCTTAATATGACTATTGATAATGCTATTGCCTTTTTTGAAGCAGGAGAACAGCAAAAAATAGTTAACAAATTAAAACCACTTCAAGATGTAGGTTTAGGCTATGTAACCTTGGGGCAGTCCTCCTCTACCCTCTCTGGTGGTGAAGCACAAAGAATTAAGCTAGCGTCATTTTTAGTAAAAGGAACAACTAAAGACAAGGCACTGTTTATTTTTGATGAGCCTACAACAGGTCTTCATTTTCATGATATTCAAAAATTACTTAAGTCATTTAATGCGCTGATTAAAAAGGGGCACTCCATTGTAGTTATTGAGCATAACGTAGAATTAATTAAATGCGCTGACTATATTATTGATCTTGGTCCAGGTGGAGGTGATAACGGCGGGGAACTTTTAGCCGAAGGAACTCCAGAAGAAGTTGCGAAAAGTAAAAAATCATTCACTGCTGCTTATTTAAAAGAGAAGTTATGAGTCAAAATCAAATAGTATCTGTTTCGTGGTTAAAAGAAAATTTGGACCATCCTAACTTGATACTACTTGATGCG
>CALHVP010000271.1 GCA_938038975.1 uncultured Maribacter sp.
CCTCTAGCCTCTAGCCTCTAGCCTCTAGCCTCTAGCCTCTAGCCTCTAGCCTCTATCAACTTAGCAACATACTTCCCAATCACATCAAACTCTAGATTCACAACAGTACCTTTCTTGTAGGTATTGAATCTGGTATTTTCGTAGGTATATGGTATAATAGCTACTTGAAATGTATTTACTCCTGAATTTACTACGGTAAGGCTGGTGCCATCAATGGTAATAGAACCCTTTTCAATGGTAGGGTTGCCGTTTGCCGCATCATACTCAAAAGAGAAAAACCAACTACCATCTTTTTCGGTTACTTCTGTACAGACGCCCGTTTGGTCTACGTGACCTTGAACAATGTGGCCGTCTAGGCGAGAACCTAAAATCATGGCGCGTTCAAGATTTACGCGCTCACCAAGTTTTAAATTGTTTAAACTTGTTTTTTGTAATGTTTCGTCAATTGCTGTAACGGTATACTCATTTCCTTTAACCGCAACCACCGTCAAACAAACACCATTATGCGCTACGCTCTGGTCAATTTTTAATTCTGAAGTGATGTTGGATTTTATAGTAATGTCAAGATTGGTTGCTTTATAATCTAAACCAACAACTTCCCCTAAGGTTTCAATAATGCCTGTGAACATGTATCGTTTTTATTAAGTAGTTTTGTGAACTAAATTTGGATTGTAAAGGTAAAGATAATCATGGAGGTAAACAGGAAAATTAGGTTGGGGATATCCATTGGTGATTTGAATGGAATTGGTTGTGAAGTAGCGCTCAAAACATTTGAGGATAGTAGAATGCTAGATTTTTGTACGCCTATATTTTTCGCTTCCAACAAGACTATTTCTTACCAAATGAAAGCGTTGGACATGAGTATGGTGTTTAATGGAATTCAGGATGCTTCAAAAGCTATAGACGGTAAAGTAAATATTGTAAACGTTTGGAAAGAAATTCCTCAGATTAAATTTGGGGAAGCCACAGAGGAAGCAGGAAGTTTTGCGATTAAATCTTTAAAAGCTGCTGTAGCTGCATTAAAGGAAGGTGTTATTGATGTTTTGGTGACGGCCCCCATTAATAAAAACAATATTCAATCTGAAGAATTTAAATTTCCAGGGCATACAGATTATTTGGCGCAGGAACTAGAAGGTGATAGCCTTATGTTCATGGTTACGGATACGCTCAAGGTTGGCTTGCTTACCGATCATGTAGCGGTTAAAGACGTTGCCGCTGCTATTATACCAAGACTTATTAGAGACAAGGTAAATATTATTGAAAAGTCGCTCATGATAGATTTTGGCATTCGAAAACCAAGAATTGCACTTTTAGGGATAAACCCACATAGTGGTGATAATGGCGTAATAGGAAAAGAAGACGATGAGGTGTTAAAGCCAGTTATTACAGAAATGGCTCATAACGGTCATTTGGTTTATGGCCCTTATTCTGCGGATAGTTTCTTTGGCTCTAATAGCTATCAAAAGTTCGATGCTATTTTGGCTGCGTACCACGACCAAGGGCTAATACCGTTTAAAACATTGTCTTTTGGCAATGGCGTAAACTTTACCGCAGGCTTG
The DNA here is from genome assembly GCA_938038975.1 of uncultured Maribacter sp. Taxonomy (GTDB): domain Bacteria; phylum Bacteroidota; class Bacteroidia; order Flavobacteriales; family Flavobacteriaceae; genus Maribacter. The sequence goes on from CALHVP010000271.1 coordinate 1,560, forward strand.
AATAAAGTACGTACATCTCCGGATCATGGCACGGCTTATGAAATTGCAGGGCAGGGTAAGGCAGACCATAGTTCTTTTAAAGAGGCTGTTTTCACTGGAATTAATATTTTTAAGAAAAGGACCGAATATCAAGAACTAACGGAGAACGTACTTAAAAAGCAAAGAATAAAGCGTTAGGATTATATTTTTTGCATCTAAAAAGTTATCGAGATAAATAGTTGATAACTATTGTCAATTATTAAAATAATGGTATCTTTGCACCCGCCTTTTAAGGCAATTAATTATAATTTAAGTTGTACACAATGAAGCAAAAGGAGTTTAACATTCCTTTCTCTGGATTGAAGCAAGGAAAGCACAACTTTAATTTTGAAATTGATAACACGTTCTTTGATTCTTTTGAATATGATGATTTCAACGATGCGAAACTCAATTTAGATGTGCTTTTAAATAAGACGTCTGTGATGATGGAGCTAGATTTTGAAATTACTGGCACCGTAAACGTTGATTGTGATATTACAAGCGAAGCTTATGACCAGGAAATTAGTTCAGAATTGCGATTGGTAGTTAAGTTTGGTGATGAATATAACGATGAGGATGATGAGATTCTTGTTCTTCCTCATGGAGAACACCAAGTTAACGTTGCGCAGTTTGTTTATGAAATGGCAGTATTAGCGGTTCCTCAAAAAAGGATTCATCCTGGTATTGAAGACGGAACTTTGAAATCGGAGCTATTAGACAAACTTAATGAGCTTCAACCAAAAGAAAAGAAAGACAACAAAGAAGAAAGCGACCCTAGATGGGACGAATTGAAGAAACTATTAACGGATAAATAAAGTTTACTAATGGCACATCCTAAAAGAAAAATTTCCAGAACTAGGAGAGATAAGAGAAGAACACACTATAAAGCGGTTGCTCCAACATTGGCTACCGATTCAACTACTGGTGAAATGCATTTATACCACAGAGCTCACTGGCATGAGGGTAAATTGTATTACAGAGGACAAATTCTTGTTGACAAAACAGAAGAGGTAGAAGCATAAAACGCTTCCCATTAATATAGATAACTCCCACCTTGTTCAAGGTAGGGAGTTTTTTTTCGTTCTAAAGTTATTTTTTAAATAGGATGTATAGGCGTATAACTTCTTAAATTCCCTTTACAATAGTATTTTTTTAAAAACAAGATAGAAATAAGCAAAAAGTCCACGAAAATCCTTAATTTTCACAACTTTTGACGTGTTTTTGAACGTTTTTCATACGAAAGCAATTAAAACTATGACTAAAATAACTGCAGCTATTACGGCTGTGGGTGGCTATGTCCCCCAATTTGTCTTGACGAATAAAATGCTGGAAAGCATGGTAGACACTAATGATGAGTGGATTACCAGTAGAACAGGTATAAAAGAACGGCGGGTACTAAAGAAAGAGGAAGGTGAAGGAACCTCATATTTAGCCATTAAAGCTGCTCAAGACCTTATCAAAAAAGGCAATATAGACCCAACAGAAATAGATTTAGTCATTGTAGCTACGGCTACTCCAGATAGCATGGTTGCCTCTACAGCAGCTTTTGTAGCATCCGAAATAGGAGCGGCTAATGCGTTTGCATATGACTTGCTGGCTGCATGCTCTAGTTTTCTTTTTGGAATGTCTACCGTTGCTTCTTATATAGAAAGCGGTCGTTACAAAAAAGTACTTTTAATTGGTGCTGATAAAATGTCTTCTATTTTGGATTATACAGATAGAACAACATGTATCATCTTTGGAGATGGTGCCGGTGCTGTTCTTTTTGAGCCAAACATGGAGGGGCTAGGCTTACAAGATGAATACTTACGTTCGGATGGTGCTGGAAGACAGTTCCTTGGTATGGAAGGTGGTGGTTCTTTAATGCCAGCCACTATAGAATCTGTAACCAACAAGAAGCATTATATCTTTCAGGAAGGGAAAACAGTATTTAAATTTGCTGTTTCTAATATGGCCGATGTAGCCGCACGTATCATGGATCGCAATAATTTGGTTAGCGATGACGTAACTTGGTTGGTGCCACACCAAGCTAATAAACGCATTATAGATGCTACTGCAAATAGAATGGGTGTAGATCACTCTAAAGTAATGATGAACATTCAGAAGTATGGTAATACAACATCTGGCACCTTACCTTTATTATTACACGATTACGAAAAGCAATTAAAAAAAGGCGATAACCTTGTATTTGCTGCTTTTGGCGGCGGATTTACTTGGGGCTCTATTTATTTAAAATGGGCCTATTAAAAAACAGAACTACCAACTAAATATTTTTATACTATGGATATTAAAGAAATACAAAGCCTAATTAAATTCGTAGCCAAATCAGGGGCAAGCGAAGTAAAGTTAGAAACGGATGACATTAAGATAACAATTCGTACAGGTAGCCTTGGAACAAACGAAACTACATATGTGCAATCGTTACCTATGTCCCAAGCGCCTATGGCTCATATGCCTATGCAAGGAGAACCAGCTCCACAAGCCGCGCCAGCCGCCGCTGCACAAGATAGTGCTGCAGAAGAAGACAAGTACATTACTATCAAATCACCAATCATAGGTACTTTTTACAGAAAGCCTTCTCCAGACAAGCCTTTGTTTGTTGAAGTAGGAGATACCATTTCTTCTGGAGATGTACTTTGTGTTATTGAAGCAATGAAATTATTTAACGATATAGAATCTGAAGTTTCTGGTAAAATCGTTAAAGTTTTGGTTGATGATTCTTCTCCAGTAGAATTTGACCAACCATTATTCTTGGTAGATCCATCCTAATTTTAAGTTTAGAAGTTTTACAGTTTTTGGACTAACATGAAGGTGTTAAGACCAACGAACCATTAAACCATAAACTCTTAAACTAGCAAAATATGTTTAAAAAAATACTAATAGCAAATAGGGGAGAAATTGCGCTACGTGTTATCCGTACTTGTAAAGAGATGGGTATTAAAACAGTGGCAGTTTACTCTAAAGCAGACGAAGAAAGCTTACACGTTCGTTTTGCAGACGAAGCGGTTTGTATTGGACCCGCTGCAAGTAGTGAGTCTTATCTTAAAATTCCAAATATCATTGCTGCTGCTGAGATTACCAATGCAGATGCTATACATCCTGGTTACGGGTTTTTATCTGAAAACTCCAAGTTTTCTAGAATCTGTGCCGAACATGATATTAAGTTTATTGGCGCCTCTGGCGATCAAATAGACCGTATGGGAGATAAAGCAACTGCTAAAGCAACAATGAAGGAGGCAGGTGTACCGTGTGTTCCAGGATCAGAAGGTCTTTTAAAAGACGTTGCAGATGCAAAGAAAGTAGCCAAAAAAATGGGCTACCCTGTTATGATTAAAGCTACGGCAGGTGGTGGCGGTAAGGGAATGCGTGCTGTTTGGTCAGAAGATAAAATGCAAGAACTTTACGAAAGTGCAGTCCAAGAGGCTTCAGCTGCTTTTGGTAATGGCGCCATGTATATGGAAAAGCTTATTGAAGAGCCTCGCCATATAGAAATACAAGTAGTAGGAGATCAATACGGAAAAGCATGTCACTTATCTGAGCGTGATTGTTCTGTACAAAGAAGGCATCAAAAGCTAACAGAGGAAACCCCTTCGCCGTTTATGACAGATAAACTGCGTGAAGCAATGGGTAATGCCGCAGTAAAGGCAGCGGAATACATAAAATACGAAGGTGCAGGTACAGTAGAATTTTTGGTAGATAAACACCGTAAGTTCTATTTCATGGAAATGAACACGCGTATACAGGTAGAGCACCCTATCACAGAACAGGTGATCGACTATGATTTAATACGAGAGCAGATTTTAGTAGCTGCAGGAGTTCCTATTTCAGGAAAAAACTACCTTCCTAAATTACATTCTATAGAGTGTAGAATTAATGCGGAAGACCCCTATAACAACTTTAGACCGTCACCAGGAAAAATTACAACATTACATACCCCAGGAGGTCATGGAGTGCG
>CALHVP010000272.1 GCA_938038975.1 uncultured Maribacter sp.
GTTTCAGCAGGTAGTTTCCCAAGAATTACGATTACAGTTACGCATATTAAAGCCACAAGCCACACGTATTTATCCTTTACTTGATGTTTGGTAAATATCCCAAAAGAGAATAAGCCCAATAGTGGTCCGTACGTGTAAGATGCTACTGTAAGTAAGCCGTCTATAACGTTTCGGTCTAATATATATTTAAAAGAAATAACTACGACAATTAATAGAGCACTCATTCCAATATGGGTTCTCTGTCTTGTCTTTTTAGCCTCTTTGTCAGATTTTTTTTCAGTATCTAAAAAGTCGATACAAAAAGAAGTGGTTAAGGAAGTGAGTGCACTGTCAGCACTGCTATAGGCTGCTGCTATAAGTCCTAGCATAAAAGTAATGGCAACAGTAATGCCTAAGCCGCTATTCAATGCTATCTCTGGGAATAATAAATCAGTTTTAGGTTCGCCATCCATGAGCGGAATAGCGATTTGAAATTTATCGGCATAAATAAATAAAAGCGCACCCAATAACATAAATACAAAGGTGACCACAACGAGCACTACACTAAAGGATAACATGTTCTTTTGTGCATCCTTCAAATTTTTGCAGGTTAGATTTTTTTGCATCATATCTTGGTCAAGACCAGTCATGCAAATGGTTATGAACATACCTCCTAAAAATGATTTTAGTAAATGATTTTTTTCAGACAAATCATCGGTAAAAAAGGTTTTGCTGTAGGTGCTTAATTCAGAAGAATTCAGGAAATCTATAAAGCTCCAATCTAATTTGTTCAGAATAAAATAAATAGATAAGCCTACTGAAACTAACATGAACAATGTTTGGAGGGTATCTGTCCACACAATAGTTTTAATACCTCCTTTGAATGTGTAAATCCAGATTAGGAGAATGGATAGGACAACGGTTATTTCAAAAGGTACATTCCAAGCATCAAAAACAAATTGCTGCAATACAATGGCGACCAAAAACAAGCGGAAAGCTGCACCTAAAACTCGAGAAATAAAGAAAGAAATGGCACCAACTTTATAGCTGACAAAGCCAAAACGATCATCTAAATATTGATAAATAGAGGTTACGTTTTTTTTATAGTATACAGGTAATAGCACATATGCAGTAATTAAGTACCCTACAAAATAACCGAATACTACTTGCATGTAACTAAACTGTGAACTCTCTACCCAGCCAGGAACAGAAATAAAAGTGACTCCAGACAGGGATGCTCCAACCATACCAAATGCAACCAAGAACCAAGGGGACTGCTTTCCTGCTTTAAAAAAATCTTCGTTAGAATCGTTTTTTCCCGTTAAAAAAGAAATCAACAATAATAGTGCAAAGTAGCCGCCAATTAAGAGTAGAATATGGAGAGAGGTCATTAGAAATTATTTTGAGCCAAAGTACAAAAAGTAAAAATAGTGCGTAATTTTACCGTAAACTTAAATGCATGGAGTTTTCATCTAAATTATTAGAAAATGCGGTTTATGAAATGTCACAATTACCTGGCATAGGCAAGCGTACAGCCCTGCGTTTAGTGTTGCATTTGTTAAAACAGTCCGAGCGGCAAACAGAACAATTATCAAATGCACTAACCCAGTTAAGAAGTACAGTGCGTTTTTGTAACAATTGTCATAATATTTCAGATACTGAGGTTTGTGAAATTTGTGCGAATCCTAAAAGAGATGCTTCACTTGTTTGTGTAGTAGAGGATATACGAGATGTAATGGCTATAGAGAATACAGGTCAATTTAGGGGTAAGTACCATGTTTTAGGAGGTAAAATTTCCCCTATGGAAGGTGTAGGTCCTCAGGATTTGACCATTTCGTCTTTGACTACTAAGGCGAAGCATGGCGAAATAAAAGAACTCATTTTTGCGTTAAGTTCTACGATGGAAGGCGATACTACTAATTTTTATATTTTTAAGCAATTGGAAGGTCTTGAGATTAAGACTTCTACAATCGCTAGAGGTATTGCGGTAGGGGACGAGCTAGAATATGCAGATGAGGTTACTTTAGGTAGGAGTATCTTAAATCGGGTGCCATTTGAAGGCTCATTTAAAAGTAATTAAGGCGAATAATAATGATGTAAATTCAGTAAATACTCTTATTATTTATTATTTTTGCAAAAAAGACTAACAAAAGCACTGTTAAATTATCGATATGTCAAAATTTGAATTAAAACTACCACGGATGGGAGAAAGTGTTGCAGAGGCAACATTAACTTCTTGGTTAAAGGAAGTTGGGGATACAATTGAAATGGATGAGGCTATTTTTGAAATTGCCACTGATAAAGTAGATAGTGAAGTACCTAGCGAGGTAGACGGGGTATTGGTAAAAAAGTGTTTTAATATTGATGACGTTATAAAGGTAGGACAGACAGTTGCAATTATAGAAATACAAGGAGCTGGTGAAGCTCCTAAATCTGAAGAAACTATAGTTGTTCAAGAAGAAGAAGCCGTTGAAGAAGAAATGGTAGCTGCTGCAGAGGCTGCGTTATCTGCTACTAAAGATACAGTTGGAGTTCCTACTCCAGATTATACTAGCTCAGAGCGATTTTATTCACCGTTGGTTAAAAATATTGCAAAAGAGGAGGGTATATCATTTGAAGAGTTAGAAGCAATTTCCGGAACAGGGAAAGATGGTCGTGTATCCAAGAATGATATTTTAGACTTTGTTAAAAATAGAAGTGTTTCAACTCCAACCCCTGTATCTATTCCTATACAGAAAGTTGAAGAAAAGCAGCAGGTTGCTCCAGTTATAGCTACTCCCGCTCCTGTAGCAGAAAAACAACCGAAGCCTGCTATTAAAGTAGCGCAGGGTGATGAGGTTATTGCTATGACCCGTATGGGAAAATTAATAGCTAAGCACATGACAGATAGTGTAGCTACTTCGGCACACGTGCAAAGTTTTATAGAGGTAGATGTAACGAATTTGGTGAATTGGAGGAATAAGATGAAATCTGTCTTCGAGAAGCAAGAAGGAGAGAAGCTTACGTTTACGCCTATTTTTATGGAGGCAATTGCCAAAGCATTAAAGAAATATCCTATGATGAATATTTCGGTTGATGGTGATTCTGTAGTTAAGAAAAAGAATATTAATATAGGAATGGCAGCTGCCCTTCCAGATGGTAATTTAATAGTGCCAGTAATAAAGAATGCTGATCAACTTAACTTAGTAGGGATGGCTAAAGTGGTAAACGATTTGGCAACCCGTTCTCGTAATAATGCGCTTAAGCCAGATGATGTAATAGATGGTACATATACAGTAACAAATGTTGGTACATTTGGTAGTGTTTTTGGAACACCTATAATTAATCAACCTCAGGTTGGTATAATGGCGCTAGGTGCCATTAGAAAAATCCCATCTGTTATTGAAACTGCAGAAGGAGATTTTATTGGAATAAGGAGTAAAATGTATTTATCACATAGCTATGATCACAGAGTGGTTAATGGTGCTCTAGGAAGTATGTTTGCAAAAGCGGTGGCAGATTATTTAGAGGCTTGGGATCCTAATAGAGAAATTTAGCGTTTCATTTTCAGAATTAAGCACGCTTTAGCTTTTTAAAAACTAGCTAAATCCTATCTTTGTTAAAAGCCTCAAAGATGGAATTAAAGCTTACTCGCCCTATTTGTTTTTTTGATTTAGAAACTACGGGTACAAACGTTGCAAAAGATCGTATTGTAGAAATTGCCATTCTTAAGATATTTCCTAATGGGAATAAGGAAAGTAAGACCTGGCTGGTGAATCCTGAGATGACCATACCAGAAGAGGTTATTGCAATTCATGGTATTACCAATGAGAAGATTGCCAACGAGCCTACTTTCAAAGAACTTTCAAAAGAGATTTACAAGATTATAAAGGATGCGGATTTGGGAGGTTTTAATTCTGACCGATTTGATATTCCATTATTAGCAGAGGAACTTTTACGCGTTGGAATTGATTTTGATATGAAAAATACAGTTTCTGTAGATGTTCAGACTATTTTTCATAAGATGGAAAAGCGGACGCTTAGTGCTGCTTATAAATTCTACTGTGATAAAGATTTAACCGATGCTCATAGTGCAGCGGCGGATACTAATGCTACCTATGAAGTGCTTCTTTCACAATTAGATAGATACCCAGACCTTGAAAATAATATTAAAAAATTATCAGAGTTTTCTAGAAGAAAACAATCAGTAGACTTTGCAGGCTTTATAGCTTTAGATGAAGAAGGAGAAGAGATTTTTTCCTTTGGTAAGCATAAAGGTAAAAAGGTGCATGATGTACTTGAAAAAGAACCTGGATATTTTGGCTGGATGCTTAATGCGGACTTTCCCTTATACACAAAGAAAATATTAACGCAGATAAAGTTGAGTAAACTTAATACTAAACTTGGCTAGATGAGGTTATTGTGCATGGTTTTGTTTTTTGCTTACACAGGTAGTGCACAAAGTGTTTTCTTTGAAGGTTACGTGGTGGATAGTAAGAGTGATAGTCCCATACCATATGCTAATCTAAGTTTTTTAAATTCTTTAAAAGGTACTTCTAGTGATGAGAATGGTTACTTTTATTTAGAAATCCCTGAAGCTTTCTTGCAGAAAAAAGTGCATATTTCATCTCTAGGATATAAAGATACTATTGCCTTAGGTGCTTCGCTACAACTCGCAAAAAGAATTAAAATGGTGGAGGAGACATATGCCTTAGATGAGGTTGTGGTAGCCCAAAGTTTGGGAGATTCTCAAGTATGGAATCCTATAAGTTCTTACGGTATAAAAAGTGGTTTTTCCTCTGCGGCAACACCTTGGGTTCTTGCGCTGTATTTTCCCAATATGGGTGCCGCAACCAAGTATCTCGAAACTATTACCATATTCATGAGAAATGAAGGTAAATTTAAAAGTGGTTCTTCTAAATTTAGACTACGTATTTATGATGTGGATTCAAAGACTAAGAAGCCTAATCGTGATTTGACTCAAAAGAGTATAGTGTTGGAATCCAATTCAGATGCTGATTTCGTTAGTATAGATGTTGCTTCAATGGGGATTAAGGTGCCAAGGGAGGGTATTTATATTGGTTTAGAATGGTTATTCCTACCCTCAAATTGGTATGTAAATTCATATGAACATGCGATAACAAAAAGGAATGTTTCTGAGGATCGATTTGCACCAACTTTTGCGGCTGTCTACCAAAAAAATCAAAATTTTAAAACCATGGTATATGGTTTAGGTGAGTGGTCAGATTTCGCCATAAAATCTAGAGGTAATGGACAAAACTTAGTACCTGCAATAAGTATCAAAATTTCAAAAAAGAAATAAATAACATATGAAAATCATTTGTATTGGAAGAAATTATACAGATCATATTACAGAACTTAATAACGAAAGGCCTTCTGAACCAGTAGTTTTTATTAAACCAGATTCTGCTGTTTTACCTAAGGAACAAGATTTTTATATTCCAGAGTTTACAGATGATGTGCATTATGAGGTTGAGGTTTTGGTGAAGATAAAAAAAGTAGGTAAGCATATTAAACAATCATTTGCTCCCTCGTATTACGATGAGATTGGATTAGGAATTGATTTTACTGCGAGAGATTTACAAGCTAAATTAAAAGAAAAGGGTTTGCCTTGGGAAAAATCGAAAGGCTTTGATGGTGCTGCTGTGATTGGAGAGTGGGTGTCTAAGACAGATTATGATACTGTAAATAATCTAAGTTTTGAGCTTAAAAAAAATAACGAGGTTGTACAAACTGGCAATACGAGTTTGATGCTTTGGAAAATTGACGAACTCATTGCTTATGTGTCTACCTTTTTTATGTTAAAGAAAGGAGATGTTCTTTTTACGGGCACACCTGCAGGTGTTGGGAAAGTAGTAGCAAATGACTATCTTACCGGCAGTTTGGAGCAGAAAGAACTTTTTAACCTAAGAATTAAATAATGATCTATAGTCTTGATAAAATTAATGAGATGGCAGAAGGCGATCAGGATTTTATAGTATCCGTTGTAACTGTCTTTCTTGAGGAAGTTCCTGAAGATTTGGAATCGCTAGAAAAGGCTTTGGAAGAGAATAATTACGAACAAGTGTATCAATTGGCTCATAAGATAAAGCCTAATGTAGATTTGTTGGGAATGGAACAGACGCGAGCAGCTGCCTTGGAAATGGAGACGCTCGGCAAAAGTGAATCCAATATGTCTGAGATAAAAAGTATTTTTCCTTCCTTAAAAGCAGATATTCATCAGGTAGTAGCTGAGCTTAAAACAGATTTCAATCTCTAATGCTTGCAGAAATTATTACCATTGGTGATGAGATTCTCATTGGTCAGATTGTGGATACTAATTCCGCATTTATAGCTACTGAACTCAATAAAATAGGTATTTCTGTTTATCAGATAACCTCAATTCAAGATGATAAAAGGCATATTTTAAATGCTCTAGCAGATGCAAAATCAAGAGTAGATATAGTCATAGTTACTGGAGGTCTAGGCCCTACTAAAGACGATATAACCAAGCATACTTTCTGTGAATTTTTCAATGATGTTCTCGTGAAGAATGATTCTGTACTAGAACATATTGAAACGCTTTTTCAAAAATATATTTCAACTCCAATTTCAGATTTGAATAGAAAGCAGGCGTTGGTTCCAAGTAAGTCAGAAGTTTTACATAATGCTCATGGCACTGCACCAGGCATGTGGATTCATGAAGATGATACTACTTTTATTTCGTTGCCTGGTGTTCCATTTGAGATGAAAAATCTTATGAATTCAGAGGTGCTCCCTAAATTAATAGGGTTTTATGAACGTCCCCATATTATTCATAAAACTATTGTCACTTATGGGCTTGGAGAAAGTGCTATTGCTGAGAGAATTGAAACTTGGGAGGAGAACTTACCACCTTTCATAAAGCTAGCTTATTTACCTAATCTAGGTAAAGTGAGATTGCGTTTAACGGCAAAAGGTTCAGATAGAAAAATATTAGAGAACGGAATAGCTTCGGAATTCCAAAAATTAACAGCACTTATAGGGGATATTATTTATGGAATAGAAGATGATGAAACTATTGAGGAAGTAATAGCAAAGTTACTTACTCAAAAAAATATGACTTTAGGGACTGCAGAGAGTTTTACTGGAGGTGAAATTGCTTCTAGAATCACGGCGGTTCCTGGTGCCTCAATGTATTTTAAAGGCAGTATAGTGAGTTATGCTACCGAAATTAAGGAAACCGTACTCAAAGTTCCTTCCAAGCTTATAACAGAGCATTCGGTAGTAAGTGAAGAGGTCGCTAATGCAATGGCTAAAGGTGTGCAAAAACTTTTAAATTGTGATTTTGCGGTTGCTACAACAGGTAATGCCGGTCCTAGTAAAGGAGACTCAAATGAAGAGGTGGGAACTGTTTATATCGCAATAGCTACACCATCTGGTGTGTTTGCTGAAAAATTTACAATGGGTAAGCATAGAGAGAGGGTTGTGCAAAAGTCTGTTAATAAGGCGTTTGAGTTGCTTCAAAAAGAAATTTTAAAAATGTGAAGTAGAATGTTGCCGATAAGATAAAAATGATATAAATTTGCACCCTGTTTAAAAGAAAAATTCGACACGATGTCAAAAGTTTGTGAAATTACCGGAAAGAGAGCGATGTTTGGAAATAATGTTTCTTTCTCTATCAATAAGACAAGAAGAAGATTCGATGTGAATCTTTCTAAAAAGAGATTTTACATTCCTGAGGAGGATCGTTGGGTTACTCTTAAAGTATCTGCAAGAGCTTTAAAGAGTATCAACAAGAAAGGTATCTCAGCTGTGTTGAAAGAAGCAAAAGCTAAAGGATTAGTAAAATAATCCCGAAATTTATAGAATACGATGGCAAAAAAAGGCAACAGAATCCAAGTAATTTTAGAATGTACTGAGCATAAAGAATCAGGGCAACCTGGAACTTCCAGATACATTACTACAAAGAACAAGAAGAATACTCCAGAAAGGATGGAAATCAAAAAATTCAATCCTATTTTGAAGAGAATGACAGTTCACAAAGAAATTAAATAAGTTGACTCTCTTGATTTAAGGGTGTTATAATAAAATATATTTAGTCATGGCAAAGAAGACCGTAGCAAGTTTACAGACAAGTTCGAAAAGATTAACAAAAGCTATAAAGATGGTAAAGTCACAGAAAACTGGTGCTTACGTTTTTGTAGAGTCTGTTATGACTCCAGAATCAGTTGATGCTTGGATTGCTAAGAAGTAATACAACTTTTTAAAAAGTTATTAAGCCTCTTTCTTACGAAAGGGGCTTTTTAATTTTTATATTTGAGCAACTATTTAAGGATAAAATGAGTTTATTTAAGAAAATTTTTTCATCAGAAAAGAAGGAAAATTTAGATAAAGGGCTTGAGAAAACTAAAACAAGTTTTTTTTCAAAGTTAGGGAAGGCTGTTGCTGGAAAGTCTACAGTTGACGATGATGTTTTAGATAATTTAGAAGAAGTTCTTGTTTCTTCGGATGTTGGGGTGGATACAACTTTAAAAATTATAGGGCGAATAGAAGCTCGTGTTGCTAAGGATAAGTATTTAGGTACTGATGAATTAAATGAAATACTTAGGGAAGAAATTGCAGGATTATTATCCGAAACGCATACCGGAGATGCTGTAGAAATTACAATACCAAAAGATAAAAAGCCCTACGTGATTATGGTTGTAGGAGTTAATGGTGTTGGTAAAACAACCACCATTGGTAAACTTGCATTTCAGTTCAAAAAACAAGGGTATAAAGTAGTTCTTGGTGCTGCTGATACGTTTAGGGCAGCTGCAATTGACCAATTACAGGTATGGGCTGATCGTGTAGGTGTACCCATTATAAAACAACAAATGGGGAGTGATCCTGCTTCTGTTGCATTTGATACACTTAGTTCTGCTGTAACTCAAAATGCAGACATTGTTATTATTGATACAGCAGGTCGTTTACATAACAAGGTAAACTTAATGAACGAGCTTACTAAGGTGAAACGTGTGATGCAAAAGGTAGTAGACAATACCCCACATGAAGTATTATTGGTATTAGATGGGTCTACAGGTCAAAATGCTTTTGAACAAGCAAAACAATTTACAAAAGCTACGGAGGTCACATCTTTGGCGGTGACTAAATTAGATGGAACTGCAAAAGGTGGTGTGGTAATAGGTATATCTGACCAATTTCAAATCCCTGTTAAATATATAGGTGTAGGTGAGGGAATAGAGGATTTGCAAATTTTTAATAAACATGAATTTGTAGATTCATTTTTTAATGTAAAATCTTGAAACCACTAATATTTCTTGTGCTATTTTGTTGGTCTATTCTTTGTTTGGGTCAATTAGAGCATCCCAAGGCTAGTCCTTTTGCGAAAATTGAGCAGGACTTTGGATTGTCTAAAGTTAGTATAGAGTACTCTAGGCCATCCGTTAGAGACCGTACCATTTTTGGAAATGATGTTAACGGTTTACCTGGTTTAGTCCCTTATAATCGTATTTGGCGCGTAGGTGCTAACGAATCTACTAAAGTTACGTTTGATACAATGGTTTTGGTTAATGGAAAAGTACTTCAGCCAGGCACATACGCTTTGTATGCCTTTCCTACTAAAGATGAATGGGAGATAGTTTTTCATTCAAATACATCTCATTGGGGAGATGGAAGAAAGCAGTATAATCCAGACGAAGACGCACTAAGAGTTTCTGTTGTCCCAAAAAACGTAATCGGTTTTCAAGAAAATTTTCAAATATCTTTTGATAGCGTAACACATAATTCCTTAGATATTATTTGGTCCTGGGCCCATATGCAAATAACTATTCCGATAGAGGTAGATACAGCTAACGCTATGGAGAATCAAATTAAGGAGAATCTTGATGGTAATCCAACTGCCCAAACCTTCTATGAAATAGCAAGGTATTACCAAGAGCAGGGCATAAAGAGTAAACTAGCATTGGAATACGTTAATAAAGCACTTGAAGTAGGGGGTGATACCTATTACTTCTTTCGAGTAAAATCACTAATACAAGCTGATTTGGGTAGGTTTAAAGATGCTATATCATCTGCAAAGAAATCCCTAAGTATTGCTCAAAATCTTGAAAAGGACGAGTTTGTTCGAATGAATGAAGGAAATATCCTTTCTTGGCAAAAACTATTAAAAAGTCAAAACGATTAGCGCAAGAAATTGAGGTAATCTATTTATTGGATTGTTTCATGTTTACATGGTAATAGCTTCTTCTTTTTTACAAAAATAGATTTATTTTTTTAAAAAGTTTAATTAGTACTCCTAGATCTAGTTTTATGTGCTGCCTTAAAAAATAAACAGTATTAATGTGGGAGTTTTGTTCTTAACAAGCCATAAATAAAAGTCCCTATCATGGCTGCAAAGATTAGAATGAACATAGCGTAGAATCCTGCGCCTAGTAAAATATACATAGGTCCAGGGCAAGCGCCTGCTAAAGCCCAACCAAGTCCAAAAATTATACCTCCTACAATGTATCGGATAAAACTTTTTTCTTTGGAAGGTATATTAATTGGTTTTCCATCTAGGCTATTGACTTTATATTTCTTCATTAGAAATATTCCAACTATTCCAATGAATACCGCTGAACCAATTATACCATACATGTGAAAGGATTGAAACTTAAACATTTCATAAATCCGATACCAGGATACTGCTTCAGACTTAACTAATACAATACCAAAAAAAATACCAACAAAAAGAAACTTTATAAATTTCATAACTAAAATAGTAAGGGGAAAATAAAATGTGTCATGACAAGACCGCCAATAAAAAATCCTATCACTGCAATTAGTGATGGTAATTGTAAATTACTTAGTCCAGTAATAGCGTGACCTGAAGTACAACCACCTGCATATCTAGTTCCAAAACCTACTAATATGCCCGCGATGGCTAATATGCTAAAACCTTTCAATGTTAAAATGGATTCCCATCCATAAAGTTCATTGGGCAAAAGGTTTTTACCAGGATTTAAGAAATTCATCGCAGTCAAATCTGATATAGTTTCGGGACTTAGTTCAATACTAGATCCATCTGACAAAAAGTTTGTTGCTATAAAGCCTCCAATTATCGCTCCTAATACCATAGTGAGGTTCCAACGCTGTGCTTTCCAGTCAAATTTAAAAAAATCAGCATATTTTCCTGCACCCGAAATAGCGCAGAAGGTTCTTAGGTTGGAAGACATACCAAACGTTTTTCCAAAGTAAATTAGTAATAAGAGGACTGTTGCAATCAATGGTCCTGAAACGTACCAAGACCAAGGTTTTAGAAGTATTTCCATTTTTTAAATAAATTACTGTGGGTATGTGTTGATTTAAAATCTAAATCAATACGTACAACAAACAGATTTTAATAATTATGTCAAAAAGCAAACCCCTCACTAGGAAGGGTTTGTTAAAATATATGATTAGCAAATAAGATAATAATCTTAATGCTATGTGTGCTTTTAGTACTATTTATACTAAAGGAACTCCGTTCAGTCGTTTTTCAATTTTCTTTTTCTTTTCTGTTACACGTTTCATAACGTCCATCAGATTAGATTCTTTTGTCTCTTTATAAATATCGTTGATACTTAAAATTAATTTTTTAGCTTCTCTTGAAGCTTCAACTCTATCACTGGTGGACATGTTGCTCATTTTTCGCCCTATGAATTCTTCTGCGTGCTCTAGTAACTCCATTTCGTCTTTTTTTCAAAGTTAACATAAAATTCAAATTACGCAATTGTTTGTCAATTGTATATCGTTATGATATAATTAGATTATCGTATTTGTGAATAATTTAACTTTATTAGCTAATGTTTATCACTTAATTCTTGGTTTTTGCTATCCAAGAATTAATTATCGGTTTATAATATAATTTAATAGCCACAATGGAAAAATCCAATGTGGCTATTTTTTAAATTTATTTATACTTTATTATTCAATAATAATCTGCTTACTATCAGACCAATCTTTACCAGAAATTAATAAAATATAATTCCCTGTTGCAAGATTACCTAATGGGTATTTAACTAGAGCTCTCCCTCTATCTACTTCAAATATTTTTGAAGCACCTACTATTTTACCAGTAGTATCATACAGTATTGCATCCACAGTTTCCTTTGCTTTTGGTAAAAGTGTCTGTAAGCCATATGCTTGAATATTTCCATTTCCTGTATCTTCCACAGATTGGTTAACAGTATTAATTACAATACTAAGCTCGGAACTAGCTAAAGCTGGAACTGGATATACCATTGATATAAAAGGGAGTGTAGTTGGCCTACTACCATCTTTTAAGCACTCTTGGGCTAAACTTAGATCAAAACTTGTAAGACCGTTACAACCTTCTGGTGATGTCCAAGATATTTTATAGGTTCCAAAGTCTTTCTCGGTTAAAGAGTATACTTGAGTTCTATAGCTTCTATTCGTAGAATCATCTTGAGTAAACGTTGTGCCATTAGGGAACTCATATGTAAAGGACCAGCCTTCCATATCTTCACCTCTGTAATCGGTATAGTTGCTTAAATTTTCCTCATCTAAGAATAACCATAGATAAAAATCATCACCTATACAGGCTTCATCTGCGTTTCTTACTGTGTATAATCCTTGCGGATCTCTAGGTAATACTTTACTACCAATTCCCATACCACATGTTTCTGCTTTTAACCCAGCATCTATAGTTTTATTATCCATATCAGTAACATCGAAACAAGTGGTTACACCGTCTAAGTTTACATTGGAGTCTAAATCTGTCGCAGCTGTTTCTTGCATAGTGAAGTTATATCCTAAAGGAATATCTTCAAAGATGATATAGTATTGACCACTGTTTTGGCACACGTCAAAACTGTAGTATCCAGAAGCTCCTGTTACAGGATTGTTTGAGGTAACATAAGTGTCTACTAAGTTTCCATGAGCATTTCCGTAAAATGAGTCACACTCAAAAAGTTTTACAGTAACTCCATTTACTCCTGTATCTTCTGCATCTTGGATTCCGTCTCCGTTCATATCCTCAAAAACAAAATCTCCAATGGTTACATTTTGGTTTACTGTTACGGTAACAGTGTCCATGTCTTCACAACCTGCTACTGAAGTCACAATAACGCCGTATTCAGTTGTGTTATCTGGAGCTACAGTGATAGCGTCGGTAGTTTCTCCATTTGACCATAGGTAGGAATCTCCACCAGTAGCCGTTAAGGTAGTTTCCTCTCCAATACAAATAACTACATCTTCACCTGCTGCAGCTATTGGAAGTTCTTTTACTTCAACTATTACAGTGTCTATAGCTTCACAACCTTCTGATGAGCTAACCGTTACACTATATTCTGTTGTAGTATCTGGGCTCACGGTAATAGTAGCTGTAGTTTCTCCAGTAGACCATAGGTAAGAGTCCCCACCTTCTGCTGTTAAAACAGTACCATCTCCGTAACATATAGTTTGATCTTCACAGGCATGAGCAACTGGTAATTCGTTTACCGTAACTAGTACAGTATCCATATCATCACAACCTTCTGATGAGCTAACTGTTACACTATATTCTGTAGTTGCTTGTGGGTTTACTGTAATTGAGTTTGTTGTTTCCCCGTTAGACCATAAGTAAGTGTCTCCACCCGTTGCTGTTAAGGTAATTTCGTTACCAAAACATATGGCTACATTCTCACCCGCATTTGCTATAGGTAATTCATTTACTGTAACTAGTACAGTATCCATATCATCACAACCTTGCGTTGTGCTAACGGTTACATTATATTCTGTAGTTGCTTGTGGGTTTACTGTAATTGAGTTTGTTGTTTCCCCGTTAGACCATAAGTAAGTGTCTCCACCTGCTGCTGTTAAAGTAATTTCTTCTCCAACACAAATAGCTACATCTTCACCTGCATTTGCAGTAGGAAGCTCATTTACTGTAACTAATATAGTATCTATATCCTCACAACCTTGAGCTGAACTCACGGTTACGCTGTACTCTGTAGTTGCTTGTGGACTAACAGTAATTGAGTTAGTTATTTCCCCGTTCGACCATAGGTAAGCATCTCCACCTGTTGCTGTTAAAGTAATTTCTTCTCCAACACAGATAGCTGCATCTTCACCTGCATTTGCAGTAGGTAATTCATAAACAATAATCTCTTTGCTAACCTCACCGCTACATTCAAATTGAGCGCTATCTGTTACCATAACACTGTATGTTGTTGTTGAGTTAGGGAACACGCTCAAGGTAGCAGAAGTTGCACCTTGTATATCAGTTCCGTTTTCTTTCCATTGGAAGATATCACCTCCTATAGCTGTTAAGACTACTTCTTTTCCAATACAAATAGAGTCTATAGATGTTATTTCAGGTGAAATAGAACATGGTAAAAATATACCAGCATCTATGGTTAGAATCGATTCATCTAAAACATTAAATGTATCTGTTCTACCGTTGTTATTGATATCTGAATCTAATTCATCATTACCGGCATTTTGCCCAGTAATTTCATATCCATTTGGTATGGCTGTAAAGATGATGTAGTACTCGCCAGAGTTAGGGCAAACTTCAAATTGATAAGCTCCTAATTCATCAGTAACAGGATCATTCGCTGTTGTTGTATTTGATATTTCTGTTCCGTCATTTTGAAATAGAGTTGCGGTTACACCGTTAACACCAATTTCTCCATTATCCTGAAGTCCATTTTGATTTTCATCAATCCAAACAAAATCACCAAGAATTAGTTTATCATTGACAATCACCATAGCTCCTGCAACATCTAAAGATGCACAAAGGCTACCTCCACCTTGAATTAATAAGGTATTTACATCACCTCCAGTAGTGGTTCCAATTGTCACTACACTTAAAGGATCAAATGAAGTTGGATATACAAATGAATGAATAGTGTATTTACCTGATGCTGAAACTTCAAATTCTGGATTAGTACTTAATCCTTGAATGATTAAGTTATCACCGCTCGTAAGCACATATGCTTGGGTGTAATCTGTTGGAATATTTTGACTTCC
>CALHVP010000273.1 GCA_938038975.1 uncultured Maribacter sp.
ACGCTTTCTATGGGTATGAGTGGAGATTATCAAATTGCCATAGCTGAAGGTAGTACGATGGTGCGCATAGGAAGCAGTATCTTTGGGGCTAGAAATTATAACTAGTAAATTCACAACAACATATAGTTTAAAATACTGATAAAGTAAGATGTACGCAGTTTTAGATATTGAAACAACAGGAGGGAAATATAATGAAGAGGGTATTACTGAAATTGCCATACATAAATTCGATGGTCATAAAGTGGTTGACAGCTTTATAAGCCTTGTAAATCCGGAAAAAGATATACAGCCCTTTGTCGTTAACCTTACTGGTATTAACAACAAGATGTTACAAACCGCCCCAAAGTTTCATGAGGTTGCTAAACGAATAATAGAAATTACAGAAGATGTGGTCATTGTAGCTCACAATGCACAATTCGATTATCGTATTTTAAGAACAGAGTTTAGAAGACTTGGTTATAATTACCAACGTAAAACACTTTGTACTGTAGACCTATCTAAAACGCTACTACCAGATGCAGAATCATACAGTCTAGGAAAATTGGTGCGATCATTAGGTATTCCCGTAAGTGATAGGCACCGAGCAAACGGTGATGCACTGGCCACGATAAAACTTTTTAAATTGCTACTGGCAAAGGATACCGAAAAGAAAATCATACAAGACGTTATTAGAAAAGAGACCCATGGCGAACTTTCTGACAAACAATTAGATATTGTAAAAAGTATGCCTAATGAAACTGGCCTTTTTTACATGCACAATAAAGATGGGGAAATCATTTACCTGAGCAAAAGCACAGATATAAAAAAACGGGTGAATCAATTATTTACCAAAAGTGGGGATAGATCTCGTAAACTAGCCAAGGAAACTAAAAAGGTAAGTTTTGAGCTTACGGGGAGTGAATTAGTTGCTCTATTAAAGGAGCATCAGGAATTAATTAAAAACAATCCTAAATATAATACAACTCCAAAGAAACGTATGTTTTCTCATACGCTTTGTAAGTCTACCAATGTAAAAGGTTACATAGAATTACGTGCAGTACCACTATCCGATTGTAAAGAAGCTAATAGTTATTTTAATGGTATTTTTAGTGCAAAAAACCATTTACACAAAATTACAAAGGAGTTTAACCTTTGTGATAAATTAAATGGAATCAGTGAAGCAAGAGAAAACTGTTCTGCCTATACCGAAGGAAATTGTAATGGCGCTTGTATACAAAAAGAGTCACCAGAGCTTTACAATCAACGTATGAGTGAAGCATTATCAAAATATACGCTACAAGGAAAAGATGTTTTATTGATTGATAAAGGAAGAGAAGTAGGTGAAAACAGTGTAATTCTCATCAGAAAAGGATCACTAGTTGGTCTTGGTTACTACGACCTTAATCATCAAATAAATAATATGCCTATCTTAGAATCGTTGATAACACCTATGAACGGAACTATGAATGCAAATTTTATCATAGCATCCTACCTTAGAAAGAAACGTATTATAAAAACCATACCAATCACCAACTAAAAGTGAAAGCGGAAGAAAAACCAACACCTAATTGGAAAAAGAGACTTCATGAGATAATTTATGAAGCGGATACCCCTATGGGTAAATGGTTTGATCTTGCCTTGATATTTCTTATATTATTAAGTGTTCTCCTTATTTTATTGGAAAGTGTAAAGGAGATAGATATTGAATATCATCAAATACTTTTAACTCTAGAATGGGTTGTAACCATTTTTTTTACTTTGGAATATATAGCTCGGATAATTAGCATCAAGAATCCCAAAAGCTATATTTTCAGTTTCTATGGAATTATTGATTTTATATCTACCATCCCACTATACCTCTCTTATATATTCGCTGGTTCTCAAGTATTATTAGCCTTTCGCGTATTTAGAATGCTTAGAATTTTCAGAATTCTAAAACTTGTAAAATTTATTGGCGAGGCTTCTCAATTAACAAAATCATTAAAAGCTAGTAGGGCAAAAATTGCAGTTTTTATTTATGTAGTGTTAATACTATCCGTCATCATGGGTACTATAATGTATCTTATTGAAAGTGATGAAGCTGGTTTTACTAGCATCCCAAGAAGTATTTATTGGACTATTGTAACACTTACAACGGTTGGTTACGGCGATATTGCACCAGAAACAAACTTAGGACAGTTTATTGCAACCGTTATTATGATCATGGGTTATGGTATCATAGCAGTTCCTACGGGTATTGTTACTGTAGAATTTTCAAAACAAGCACAAGGCAAATCAAAGGTCGGAGCAGAAGGTGAAACCGCTATCATACACGAAGGGTTTGATGTTCATTTAAACACACAATCTTGTCGGTACTGCACAAAAGAAGGGCACAGAGATGATGCGTCTCATTGCTATAACTGTGGCGAAATTTTAAATGAATAAGGTACTTATTGCTATCGTAGGCCCTACGGCTATTGGAAAAACTAAACTAGCTATCTCATTAGCACAAAAATACGCTACAGAAATCATATCTGCAGATTCACGTCAGTTTTTTAAAGAAATGAG
>CALHVP010000274.1 GCA_938038975.1 uncultured Maribacter sp.
AAAGAAGTAGGTAGCCACAATAAAGCCGTACGAGAGAAAAATAAAGAAGCCATAGAAAACGGAGAAGAAGCAACGGCTAAAGAAATTACACCCATTTTAGGTTGTGAGTTTTTTGTTTGCGAGGACCATACTAATAAAAATGTAAAAGACTATGGCTATCAAATAGTACTCTTAGCAAAGAACAAAAAAGGATATCACAATTTGGCAAAAATGTCATCCATTGCCTATACAGATGGTTTCTACTATGTTCCAAGAATAGATAAAAAAGTAATACAGCAGTATAAAGAAGACATCATTGTTCTAACAGGAAACTTATATGGGGAAGTTCCTGGAAAAGTATTAAACGTTGGTGAAAACCAGGCTGAAGAAGCGTTATTATGGTGGAAAGAAGAGTTTGGTGACGACCTATATGTAGAAATGATGCGCCATGGTCAAGAAGATGAGGACCGCGTAAATCAGGTCCTGCTTGAGTTTTCAAAAAAGCACGAGGTAAAACTCGTAGCCTCTAACAACACCTATTATTGCGCCAAGGAAGATGCAGACGCACACGATATTTTACTCTGTGTAAAAGATGGAGAGAAACAGGCAACACCCATAGGTCGTGGTCGCGGTTACCGTTATGGCTTACCCAATCAAGAGTATTATTTTAAATCTCAAGATGAGATGAAAGAACTCTTCAAGGATATTCCAGAAGCCATTTTGAACGTACAGGAAATTGTTGATAAAATTGAGTCTTATGAGCTCGCGCGCGATGTACTTTTACCTGTCTTTGATATCCCTGAAAATTTCAAAGACCCTGAAGATGCTATAGATGGTGGCAATCGTGGAGAGAATTCGTATTTACGCCACATCACCTATGAAGGAGCGAAAAAACGCTATCCAGAGCTAACGGACGAGATTAGGGAGCGTATTGATTTTGAGCTGGATACTATAAAAAATTCTGGTTATCCGGGTTATTTTCTAATTACAGAAGATTTTATCCGGGAGGCTAGAAACATGGATGTTTCCGTAGGGCCTGGTCGTGGTTCTGCAGCTGGTTCTGTTGTAGCCTATTGCCTAACCATTACAAACATAGACCCGCTGAAGTATGATTTACTTTTTGAGCGTTTCTTAAATCCAGATAGGGTGTCCATGCCCGATATTGATATTGATTTTGATGACGAAGGTCGTGGTCGTGTGATGGATTATGTCATCAAAAAATATGGTTCCAACCAAGTTGCACAAATCATCACTTATGGTACCATGGCAGCAAAATCCTCCATTAGGGATACGGCACGTGTTTTGGATTTACCCTTAGGAGATGCCGATAGAATAGCCAAACTGATACCGACCATGTCTAAGTTGGGTAAGATTTTTGGCCAGTCCGAAGCTGACCTAAAAAAGAAATTTCGTGCAGAAGATTTAGAAAAAATACACGAGCTTTTAAACATACATGACGGGGATGACTTAGAAGGCCAAACCCTTAAAATGGCGCGTACCCTAGAAGGTTCTGTTCGTAATACAGGTATTCATGCCTGTGGAGTTATTATTACACCCAGTGACATCACCAATTTTGTACCCGTTGCCACAGCAAAAGATTCAGATTTATATGTCACGCAGTTCGACAACTCAGTAGTAGAAAGTGCTGGTCTGTTAAAGATGGATTTCTTAGGGCTGAAAACATTAACCTTAATTAAGGACACCGTAAAAATCGTAAAGGCCAAACATGATATTGATTTAGTACCAGATGATTTTCCGTTGGACGACGATAAAACATACGAGTTATTCCAAAAAGGAGAAACGGTAGGTGTATTCCAATACGAATCTCCAGGGATGCAAAAACACATGAAGGATTTAAAACCTTCCGTTTTTGATGACCTTATTGCTATGAACGCGCTTTACCGTCCGGGACCTATGGAATATATTCCAAGTTTCGTAGCGCGTAAGAACGGGAGTGAAGAAATTGCGTATGACCTTCCAGAAATGGAAGAGTACCTAAAAGAAACGTATGGTATTACGGTATACCAAGAGCAAGTAATGCTTCTGTCTCAAAAATTGGCGGGCTTCTCTAAAGGTGATGCAGATGTCCTTCGTAAAGCCATGGGTAAAAAGATATTTGCCGTACTACAAAAGATGAAACCACAATTTCTAGAAGGAGGCGCAGCAAATGGGCACCCGACAGAAATATTAGAGAAAATCTGGAAAGATTGGGAAGCTTTTGCAGCGTATGCATTTAATAAAAGTCACTCTACTTGCTACGCTTATATTGCCTACCAAACCGCATATTTGAAAGCCCACTACCCTGCTGAATATATGGCGGCCGTACTGAGTAATAACATGAACGACATAAAACAAGTAACCTTCTTTATGGAAGAGTGTAAGCGCATGGGCTTAGATGTACTTGGACCAGATGTGAATGAATCTTACTATAAATTTGCGGTTAACCAAACAGGCGCTGTTCGTTTTGGTATGGGTGCAGTAAAAGGAGTTGGTCGCGCTGCGGTAGAAACCATAGTAGAACACCGTAAAAAAGACGGCGCTTTTCATTCTGTATTTGATTTAGCTAAACGTATAGATTTACGTTCTGCTAATAAAAAAGCTTTTGAAAACTTAGCGGTTGCAGGTGGTTTCGATTCTTTTGGAACAACGCATCGTGCACAGTATTTCCATACAGAGGGCGATAGCGTTACCTTTTTAGAAAAAGTAATTAAGTCCGCTGCAAAATATCAGGAGAACAAAAACTCCTCACAGATGGATATGTTTGGTGGTATTAGTGAAGCGCAAATTCCAGAACCAGTAGTGCCTCCTTGTGAAGAGTGGGGTACCATGGAAAAATTACGAAGAGAAAAAGAGGTAGTTGGTATTTACATTTCAGGTCACCCATTAGATGACTTTAAGACAGAAATAACGGCATTTTGTAACGCTGGTATTTCTCATTTAAATGACATGGATAGCTACCTTAACAGAGAACTTACGGTAGCAGGAGTTATTACAGATGTACAGCACCGAATCTCTAAAAATGGTAAAGGATGGGCTGCCTTTACAATGGAGGACTATACGGATTCTTTTGAGTTTAGAATATTTGGAGAGGAGTATCTTAAGTTCAGACATTTCCTAATGATTAATTCCTTTGTGTATGCGAAAATATTTATTCGTGAAGGTTGGGTAAACCGAGATACTGGAAAAAAAGGAGATCCAAGAATGCAGTTCAATGGTTTTATCTTACTACAGGAAGTAATGGAAACCTATGCCAAAAAATTAACTATAAAGCTAAATATAGACACCTTAAAAGAAGAAGGAATACATCAGTTAAAAGATACCCTAACCATGCATAAGGGAGATCACTCCATCAATTTTGTGGTCTACGAAATGCAGGAAGAAATTAAAGTAAACCTATCCAGTAGAAAACAGAAGGTACAGATTAGTAGTGAATTATTACAAGAGTTAGAAAGGCAAGAGGTACATTTTAAACTCAATTAGCCTCTAGCCAAAATGATCCGTATCATTAATAAGTTAGATTGATGACACCATAATTAAAACCAATAAGTAGCAAGTAAGGAATACGGGTAATATTTGACTAACTTTGTATAATCAATAAAAGATAATTAAAATGGCATTAGAGATAACAGACGCTACTTTTGACGAGGTAGTTTTAAAAAGCGACAAACCAGTAGTAGTAGATTTCTGGGCAGCTTGGTGTGGCCCATGTAGAATGGTTGGTCCTATCATAGATGAAGTAAGTACAGAATACGAAGGTAAAGCTGTAGTTGGTAAGGTAGATGTAGACGCTAACCAAGAATTTGCCGCAAAATATGGTGTTCGTAATATTCCAACAGTTCTTGTTTTTAAAGGTGGTGAAATTGTTAGCAGACAAGTAGGTGTTTCTCCAAAGAAAACATACACGGATGCAATAGATGCTTTATTGTAGTCTATTCTTCAGAAACAATAGTTTATAGTAATAAAAAAGAGTCGGCATTGCCGGCTCTTTTTTATTACTATAAACTTAAACCACTCCTTTGGCTTAGCACTCGCCTTTTCATATCTTTAATCTTGTGAACTTACAATCCGAATTAAATAAGGCTACTTTATTTCAGAATCTAGAACTACTAGCAAAACAAGTTGTAGAAGGTTTTATTAGTGGCATTCATAAAAGTCCGTTTCATGGTTTTTCTGCGGAATTTGCCGAACATAAAATATACAATAAGGGAGAGAGTACTAAACATATAGATTGGAAGCTATTCGCTAAGACAGATAAGCTCTATACCAAACGATATGAGGAAGAAACTAATCTAAGATGTCATATGATCCTAGATAATTCCGCGTCCATGTATTACCCCCAAATAAAAGAACTCGGGTTAGGGAATTTAAATAAGATAGGATTTGGTGTATTAGCTATTGCCGCGTTAATGAACGTGCTAAAGAAACAGCGTGATGCGGTGGGTCTAAGTATCTATTCTGATGCTTATAATTACTATGCTCCAGAAAAAGGAAGTGAACGCCATTTTCAAATGTTATTAGCAAAGCTGAACGAAGTAAGTCAAGACAGCAACCCTATCAAGGAAACAGCAACCTATACCTACCTACATCAGATTGCTGAAAAAATAAAAAGGCGCAGTCTTATATTTCTTTTTACAGATATGTTTCAAACTCAAAACTCAAACGAAGAACTCTTTGATGCCTTACGTCATTTAAAACATAACAAACACGAAGTAGTACTTTTTCATCTGTTAGATAAAGAGCATGAATTAGATTTTAATTTTGATAATACTCCTAAACGCTACATAGACATAGAAACAGGAGAGCACTTAGATTTGTATGCAGACAATATTAAAGAGGCATACAACAAAGGCGTAACAAGCTATATAGACGAAATAAAACTGAAATGTGCTCAGTATAGAATCAATTATTTGGGCATCGATACAAAAGGGGATTTTTCAACAATTCTGAACACATTTTTAACCGAAAGAAATAAATTTCTATAATGATCTAAAATTTTAAAAGAAAATGTTTGTGCAATTGAATAAACACCATATATTTGCACACGCTAAACGCCACGGTCTGGTAGTTCAGTTGGTTAGAATACCTGCCTGTCACGCAGGGGGTCGCGGGTTCGAGTCCCGTCCAGACCGCT
>CALHVP010000275.1 GCA_938038975.1 uncultured Maribacter sp.
ATTAAAAAAAGCAGGCCATAAGCCGGATTCTGTAACCTCTGAATAAAATCAGAAGAACCTTATCATTTATCTAGGCTATTGGTTACCCAAAAGCTCTAACCGCCTACCCTTCAGCTTGAGCGTGCAGCCCTTAAACACTGATTTACATGACGTTTCACCGTATAGAGTTTACCTGGTTTCACTACAGCCGAACTGTACTTGCTTTCTGTTGCACTTGTCCTCACCTCACGGCGGACGGGCGTTACCCGCTATACTGCACTATGGTGTCCGGACTTTCCTCCTTGTTCTGAACTTGATTCAGAATCTATTAAACCTTGAAGCAAAACTCAATAGATGCCGAAACGAGTTCGGCACACGGCGATAAGGTGGCCTGCTATCGGCAAATGTACTGCAATTGTTGATAACTAAAGATGATCTGCACTTTAAATTAGTCATAGAATACTATCCTATTTTTATATTTGTAGTAGGATAAAATCAATCGTATTTGGAACCGTTTATTGTATCGGCTAGAAAGTATAGACCCCAAACATTTAAAGATGTTGTTGGGCAACAGTCTATTACCAATACATTACAAAATGCGATAGATAGTAATCACTTAGCACAAGCCCTTTTATTTTGCGGTCCTAGAGGAGTTGGAAAAACAACTTGTGCAAGGATATTGGCTAAACAAATAAACTCTGACGGAACAGAAAGTCCAGATGAAGATTTTGCTTTCAATATTTTTGAGTTGGATGCAGCTTCAAATAATGGTGTAGATCAAATTAGGGAGTTAATAGACCAAGTACGAATACCTCCTCAAGTAGGAAAATACAAGGTGTATATTATAGATGAGGTTCATATGTTATCTCAATCAGCATTTAATGCCTTTCTAAAAACCCTAGAGGAACCTCCAAAGCATGCCATATTTATCTTGGCAACAACCGAAAAGCATAAAATAATCCCAACGATTCTTTCACGTTGTCAAATATTTGATTTTAAACGAATAACAGTTAAGGATGCTGCTGAATATTTAAAATATATTGCAGAGAGTCAAGGTATTAACGCTGAAGAAGACGCCCTTCATATTATAGCACAAAAAGCAGATGGGGCCATGCGAGATGCTTTGTCTATTTTTGATAGGGTCGTAAGTTTCTCTGGCAAAGAACTAACAAGAAAGGCGGTTACCGAAAATTTGAATGTGTTAGATTATGACACATATTTTAAAGCAACAGACTTTATTCTTCAACACAATATACCACAGGCCCTTGTTCTTTTTAACGAAACCTTATCCCTTGGTTTTGATGGACATCATTTTATTTCTGGATTAGCATCGCACTTTAGAGATTTGATGGTTTGTCAACATCAAGAGACTATTGCACTGTTAGAAGTTGGAGAATCAGCAAAGAAAAATTATTTAGATCAGTCCAAACTAACATCCCCTAGTTTTCTATTGAGGGCATTAGATTTAGCAAATGAATGTGATCTTAACTACAAAACGAGCAAGAACCAGCGGTTACTGGTAGAACTAACTCTAATGAAACTTTCCTCTATCGATTTTGATGGAGAAAAAAAAAATCCTGAATCTGTAGCTCTTCATAACAAAACTATAGATTTTATTGCCCCATCAGCATTTTATCAAAATATTCCTTCACCAACAAAAGAGCCTAGTCCACTTAATACTAAACAGATAGAAGTAGTTTCAGAGCAAGAAACTAAAACTGTAGCAGATACTGTTCCTAATGATTCCTACGAACAAGAGGAACAACAAATATCTGTAGCTGAACCTGTAAATAAGATTATTCCTGTATCGCAACAAGAAACAATAGACACTCCTATTGCCGTTAAAAAACCTACAAACAATATTAACATCAAGGCTGCAACAAAAAGAGTCTCTGGCCTATCTATATCTAGTTTAAAAGCTAAAAAGCAACATGAACTAAATAAAATTGAGGTAATAATCGATGAAGATGCACTACCTAAGGATATTTTCACACAAGAAACCTTGCTACTGCATTGGAACGCTTTCGTTGATCAAATTGATGCAAAAGGACAAAAAATACTATCCTCAAACTTAAGTGTAGATATTCCCAAACTAAAAGATGAGGTTATTATTTGTATCGAAATGCCTAACGGTACAATGAAAAAAGAAATTGAGCGGGAGAATTTTGAATTAATGGAGTATCTAAGATTGAAACTGAATAATCATTTCATTCAACTCCAAATTACCGTGAATGAAAAGAGTGCTAAAAAGTTCGCTTTTACTCCAGAAGAAAAATATCAAAAGCTTAGAGACAAAAACCCAGCTATAGATCTATTAAGAAAAGAATTTGATTTAGACCTTTGATGACCGCTTTAACCTAAAGGTATACAAGAGACAAACTAAAGAAATAATTAACAGCCCAAAGGATTCTCGTCCTAACTCAACTGTTTTTATATCCCCGTCATCCAAATCAAATCCTTGAAAATCGGAAGGATATAGTATTACAAAACCTATAAAACAGACCACTCCACCAACCAAAGGTATAAGGATATTAAGTTTCTCCAATGCAAATAATAGAGATACTAGTGCCGCAGCGAGATATACAATAATCCAAACTAGGGAATCTGGGTCATTATACTGTACCGCAGCTCCTAAACCGAACAGCAAGGTGAACAGAAAACCGATGTACTTAAACAGTGCATTCATTTAAACTTTATTTAAAACTTGATCTTCAATTACTTGATATACCTCGGTAGCTCTAATTACACCTTCATCTTGTCCCATAGTTGCATTACTGATGAGTATGGGATAATCTTCCGTATCCTCCGGAATGCGACCATGGGAACCTTTAATCAAAGTGGCATCAATAGGTATAATATTCATTACTGTTCTAAAGCCTAGCTTTTTTTTAATGAGCTTACCAATCACTTTCGCCATTACCAGTTTATCCTTAGGGTCGGTCATCATTTCTACTGGATCATAGCCTGGTTTTTTATGAATATCTACCATTCTTGCATAATCAGGAGCCTTGGCATCGTCCAACCAAAAATAATA
>CALHVP010000276.1 GCA_938038975.1 uncultured Maribacter sp.
TCAAAACGTAATTGATCACTGAAAAACCGTAAGTCGGCACCGACCTCAAAGGAAGATGTAGTTTCAGGTAGTAGATTAGGATTTGCAATGGTATTTTGATTACTAAATGTAGGCTGACCGTTAAAAGGCGTTTGCGCCACAAAAGCTCCTGTGGTTTGATATGGATTTGTATCGTTACCTACCTGTGCCCAACTAGCCCTAAGCTTGGCAAAAGAGATTTCTTGTGGTAAATCAACAACTTCAGAGAGAATAAAACTACTTGAGAAAGAAGGATAAAAGAAAGAGGTGTTATCTACTGAAAAAGGAGTTGCCAGTGCACTGGACCAGTCATTTCTTCCCGTAATGTCTAAAAACAGAAAATCTTTATAACCAAATTTCGCTAATCCATAAAAGCTATTGATTCGTTTATTTGATTCAAACTCGAAGACTTCAATAGGTGAAGCACCATTAGAGAGGCGAAAAATACCAGGCTGTGCCAAACTAGTGGTTTGTGCCTGTGAGGTAAAAGCTTTTTGGTCTAATCTATTTCCTCCTATAGAAACATCTACTTTAAAATCATTAAACTGATTGGTATAGTTTATGAGAAAATCAGTATTTATTTCTCTGAAAAACACATCGTGTTCCGCGTAACCACCATTTTGAAAACGATTAGAGCTAAACGCGCGACGCAGTTGGCGTAATTCACTAGAGTAATCCATTCCAGAGCGTATGGTTGCAGTTATATGATCCGTTATGTCATAACTAGCGGATATATTTCCAAAAACACGATCTCTATTAAAGGAATTACGGTTCTCATTTAATATAAAGAATGGGTTGTCAAAAAATGTATAATTATAGGAATATTGCTGCACCCCTTCCAAACCTGGCTGCCAATAATCTCGAAGGCTATCGATATTCAAAGAACGCGGACCCCATGCTACTAATGAATAATTCACGTTTTCTGATCCATACCCATTAGATGGGCGGTTATCACTTTGTGAATTCACATAACTAATAGCCGAGTTGATACTTAGTTTGTCTGTTGGCCTAAACCCTAATCGAGCACTTACGGTTTGCCGGTCTAGATTTACGCCAGGTATTATAGACTCACTTCGTAAATCTGTAAAAGAGAGTCGGTAATTTCCATTTTCAAAACCGTTGGATATTGCAATGTTATTTATGAGGGTAGTTCCAGTATTATAAAAGTCTTTCAAATTATCAGGATTAGAACGGAACTCTGTTGGAGTAATGGGTAAACCGCTATATAATGCAGTGTCACCACCACGAACTATAGTGCCATCCGCCAAGGTAACCGGACTATCAAATTGAGAGATGAGGTTGCCAGCGTTTAATCGTGGCCCCCAGCTATATGTAATATTATCACTGGTTCCACCACCTAGACCATCTACAAACTCAAACACTCCGGATTGTCCTTGTCCGTATTCATTCTGAAAATCTGGTAAGCGAAAGGCTGAGTCTACGAAAAAGCTGGTATTATAACTAATACCAAGACCTTGCGTGTTTTTACCACTTTTAGTTTCTATTACAATAACGCCATTGGATGCGCGTGTACCATATAGTGCTGCGGCACTGGGACCCTTTAAAACAGATACGGCTTCTATATCATCTGGATTTACTTCCATAGCACCATTCCCAAAATCAATAGCTTGAAAACCTGCTGCTGCTTCGTTTGTAAAGTTGAAAACAGAATTATTGTTTATGGGTACGCCATCTACAATAAACAAAGGATTATTATTAGAAAAAGAGGCTTCTCCTCTAATAGTAATCTTAGAGGATGAACCTACTCCAGTTGCTCCTTGATTAATGGTCACACCTGCCAATTTTCCGGTAAGATTATCTAAAAAGTTAACTGCTTTTACTTCCGTTACACCTTTAGAATCTAGGCTCTGTACCACATAGCCCAGCTCTTTAGTTTCTCTTTTAAGGCCTAAGGCTGTTAGCACTACTTCGTCTAATTGTTCAGAGGATTCTAGTAAGGTAACATCTATACGAGTTAAACCATTAATAGGAACATTTTGGGTTTCATAACCTAAAACCGAAAATTTTAAAGCACCTAAGGAATTAGGAACCGTTAAACTGTATTTTCCTTCTTCGTTTGATAGGGTTCCTTTATTCGTGCCGATGAATTGCACATTTACGTAGGGAATTGGTGTGCCATTGGCTTCTGTGATGGTACCAGAAACAGTTTCTTGAGCAATTGTACTAGTTGCTATGAACAAAGTCATAGCTAACAATAAATACTTCATGTAGTAGTATAGGGTGAGTTAGTAATTCAGATGGATGTATCCATCGTTTCAATAAGACTAGGAATGAAGTAGTGCAGGAGAACCTTTATTAGAAGGTAGCTGAAGAAAAATGATAAGGAATATCGAAAGGAATATAGTTTCAATTTCTTTCCCTAATTGTAATAGTAGCGTTAATAATTTTAAAATGGCAGATGAAATCGATTTTCTATATGAAGCGAGTCGCTTTACATCTGTAATTGTATCTATATCGCTAAGAATGGGTAATTTATAAAGAAGACTATCTGTTACATTTAAAAGCGTAGCTATTTTATTAAAGAGATTAAAGCGTTGCCAGGGTAATCTTTTAAAGGTTTCTTGATTAAAGTTAGACTTTTGAATGCCCATTAAATAAAAACCACCATCTAAAGACGGTCCTAATACGGTTTTACCTTCTTCTAAGGCGGTATTTGCCTTTATTAAGTGTACGGTTTTTAATTGAGGTGTGTCATTACCTATTGTAATGATATTCTCAAATCCGTTTGCAAAAACTGTTTGGATAGCCTTAGTAAAACGTTCGCCAAAAGAATCACCTTCCTGTTCTTTGTCAGAAATATGAAAGTATGGAAGTCCGGTTGCCTTAACTTTCTGAAGTGTTTCTTGTGTAAGCC
>CALHVP010000277.1 GCA_938038975.1 uncultured Maribacter sp.
GGTGGCTGTGAAACTGCTTTTGCATATTATGCTCAAGACAATACGTGCTTTCTAGACGATGACACTATTAAAGCAAACAGATGGGGATGGACCAATTTCTTATCACAAGAAGGTGAATACACAATGGATCTTTATTCTGGAGCTGGCCAATGTGACTTAAGTAAAGGGCAGAAGTCAGGTAATGTAACAGTTAATTATGTAAATGGTAAAGTTTCCATTAATATCGATTTACTAGAAGGATTCGTAATGAATGAAGTCCAGATTTACGTTGGAGACCAGAAATACCCTTTAAACAATGGTAAGCCTACTGTGGCACCTGGTCAATATCCATTTGTTGATGATAACTTGAATAGTGTGACTGAATATGATTTTGGACCCATGGATGTAAGTTCTGGAGGAATTTACGTTATTGTTCATGCAGTTACATGCGCAAAAACCGAGGAATCTTCTAAGTATCTTGGAAGTACAAAAGTTACTGCATTTCCAACGGTATTTGAAAGTGAATTAACAGTTCAAGTAGAATCTTCATATGCCTCTCCTGTTAGGATAGAGATGTATGATATGAATGGTAGATTACTTGTAAACAAGCAAGGAGATCAGCTAGGAATAGGTATAAATCAAATTAAGCTTAATGTGGGTAATCTAGCTCCTGATATGTATATCATTATATTGAAAACAAATCGAGAAGAGTTTGTTCAAAAGGTAATTTCTAAAAAATAGATATATCTTATATACCAATAAGTAAAAAGCCGCTACAATTTGTAGCGGCTTTTGCCATTGATTAAGGTTTGGTTTGATAAGATTTGGGATGGTAAATATGTTGCTTTATTCCACTTTAAAAAAAAAGGAGTTGTCAAGTGGTTGTATTTGTATGCTAACCTATCTACTTCTGTTGTATAAAAATTAGATAAACAAAAAACCTCTCAATTTATTGAGAGGTTTTTATAAAACAACCAATGAAACAAACACGCTATATTAGTGTGTTGGAGGGTTTAAAATATCTATAACTTCTTGTGGTAATAATACCTTATCAACAATATGAACTATTCCGTTACTAGCCATCACATCTGCTCCTGTAACATTAGCGCCTACTCCAGATTTATCGCGAATTTGTACACCATGGTTTAGTATAGCAAAAACAGATCCCCCTTGTACAGTACCTATTTCTTGGTGATCTGAAAGATCTGCAGAAGCTACAGCTGTTCCCATAACGACATGATAAGTTAATATTTTAGCTAATAAGGCTTTCTCTTCTGCCGTATCAAAATCTGCTAAGCTATGTTAGGAATAAATAAAGTAAATGGAGTTTCAACGCTTCTTATTTCAATAAGATTATTTCTTTCTGAATTATTGTTAGTAGCTAAAGCTGAAACTACGGATGAATGTACCTCTTCTCTTTGAGTAGTTTCAATAATGTGTTCTTCTTATAAAGATGGTAATATTTCATCATCATCTTTGTCGCAGGACCATGTTAAGAATACAACGGCCAAAAGCGTCAGTAGGTTTATAAAGAATACTACTTTTTTCATAAAGGTTCGTTTAAAGCAGATTATTTTACTTAAAAAAAAGTTTAACAAAAAAAATATAATATGAGTGATATCAAAAATTTGAAATAAAAAAAGCCGCTATAAAAGCGGCTTTTAAATTGGGGGATGTTTGTGAATAATTAATTCATTGTGTCTGGAATCATTACTTTATTAATTGCATGTATAACGCCGTTAGCCGCTTGCACATCAACTGCAATAATACCTATATCTGTGTTTCCTGATCCATCTTGAATATCTGCTATATTGTCGCCGGTTCCAGGTAATGTTATTATAATTCCATCATTTTCTAGAGTCGTTGCCGGAGTTGTTCCGTTAGGTGTTAACATTCCTGAACGCACATTTGCGCCAGCAACTACATGGTGAAGTAATACTTGAGTTAAAACATCCTCTGCAGGTACTGCTTCCAAGGCGTCAAAGGCAGCATTAGTTGGAGCAAAAACTGTAAAATCAGGATTAATACCATCAGTATTGTCTCCCTCAGAACGAGAAAGTATACTAGCAAAATCTGTAGCAGGGGTTAACGTCGTTAATGCACTTACTAATGTAGAAAAGTTTGGATTTGCGATTGCGTGATTAACCACATTTGGCAGTCCAATAACTGCATCTACTACGTGTACTACTCCATTACTCGCCTTTATATCTGCTGTTGCTACAGTAGCACCAGAGTTGGACGCACCACCATTTAGAATAACGCCATCAGCTGTATTGATATACATGCTTAGCGCAGAATCAGCTGGACCTGCTGTAGATAATGTGGAAACGTAGCCCGTAACTAAATCTGTAGAAAAAGTTGTTCCACTTACTACGTGGTTTAATAGTACTTGTGTCAATACATCAACAGGTACATCTTCTAAGCCAGCAAAATCATTCGCTTGTAAAAATGCTTCAAATGCCGCATCAGTAGGAGCGAAAACTGTGAACGGACCAGCACCAGCCAAGGTTGTAGGTAAATCTCCATTAGCAGCTTGTAATGCAGCTACTAAATTGCTTAATACTGGGGTTGCAATCGCTAAATCCGTTATAGAACTCAATAAAACACCTTCTAAAGCATCTATTGCAGCCTGAGGTAAAAGTACTCTGTCTATAATATGTACTACTCCGTTGTTAGTCAGAACATCTGCCGTAGTTACGCTTGACGACTTTCCTTCTGCATCAATAAACGCTGCACCACCTTCTAAAGTAACAGTTAAATTTTCACCTTGAACTGTTGTAATAACTTGTCCTTCTGTTAATTGATTAGACGTTACACCTACAGTTGGTACCACATGATAAGCAAGAATAGTTGCTAATAAATCTTGTAACTGCGCTGAGTTAAAATCGTCTAGAGAATCAAAACCATCTAAACGTCCTAATAGGCTAGTGAAAGCTTCATTTGAAGGAGCTAATACAGTAAATACTGTTGTTTCATCTGATAATGTGTTAATTAAAGCATTGTTCGCACTTTCATCTGCTTTCGTCAACGCTGCTACTAAACTACTTAGTGACTCTGTGGCTTGCGCAGCTTCCACTATATTATTGGTTTCATCTACTACGATAGGCGTGGTATCATCATCATCATTATCACAAGACGCTGTAAATATGAATAAACATACCAGCAAAGTAGGCTTTAAAATTCTTAATAAGTTCTTCATTGTAAATTGTTTTTAAATTAAATTGTTTAATAATTAGTTAAAAACTATAAACAGAATATTATTATCTGTTTAAAGATTTTGTTAAATTTTAGGTTGACAAATACTTTCGTTTGGTTATAAATTTATAACAATATTGAACGCTTAGTTATCAATAAAACATAACTATCAAATAGATGTGTAGTTTTTGAAATGGTTGCTTTTGTTTATTTAAATTTCACAAAAGTTTAACAATATTGAATTTTACTAGATACATATCAATACTAATAAATCCTATTTATCTACCTTATGCTATAGCTAAAAACTTAATGTGTTTGGCTTTGTAATTTTGTATTTTTGTAGCGACAATTAGGATATGAAAAAAGTAGTTATAGGACTTTCGGGAGGTGTAGATTCAAGTGTTGCGGCATATCTTTTAAAAGAGCAAGGATATGAAGTAATTGGCCTTTTTATGAAGAATTGGCATGATGATTCAGTTACCATTTCTGAAGAATGCCCATGGTTAGAGGATAGTAATGATGCACTTATTGTGGCAGAAAAACTGGGAATACCCTTCCAGACTGTAGATTTAAGCTCGGAATATAAAGAAAGGATTGTAGATTATATGTTCAGGGAATACGAGATGGGGCGTACGCCTAACCCAGATGTTCTATGCAATCGCGAAATTAAATTTGATGTTTTCATGAAAATTGCGCTACAGCTAGGTGCAGATTTTGTTGCAACTGGTCATTATTGTAGAAAGGGTGTTTTAACGCATGAGGATGGTAGTAAAACCTATCAGTTGTTAGCTGGGAAGGATGGTAATAAAGACCAATCGTATTTTTTATGTCAACTATCTCAGGAGCAATTATCTAAAACCTTGTTCCCTATTGGTGAATTATTGAAACCAGAAGTACGGAAAATGGCTACTAAAATGAGTTTAGTTACAGCAGATAAAAAGGATTCTCAGGGATTATGTTTTATTGGGAAGGTTAGATTGCCAGAGTTTTTACAACAGCAATTAAAACCTAAAAACGGAAAAATAATTCGGATACCTACAGAGATATCTGCGTTTCAAAGAGAAATTCCTGTTTTTCAAGATAAAGCAGAAGAACTTGCGTTTTATGCAGAAAAGGCAATATATAATGTAAGCGATGGAACTGTAGTAGGGGAGCACCAAGGTGCACATTACTTTACCAAGGGTCAGCGGAAAGGCTTGCATGTAGGAGGCACCAAAGAACCGTTATTTGTTATAGAGACAGATGTAACCGAAAATGTAATTTATACTGGAGAAGGTAAATCTCACCCAGGACTTTACAGACGTACATTGTTTGTAACAGATGAAGAATTACACTGGGTTAGACCAGATCTTTCTTTAGAAACACATCAGGAATTACATGTCTTAGCACGCATACGTTACCGGCAAGAGTTACAAAAAGCAATGCTTTATAAAATTGATGGAGGAATGTATGTTGACTTTGAAAAGCCACAATCTGCTATTCAAGAAGGTCAATTTGTTGCTTGGTATTTGGATGATGAACTAGTAGGTTCAGGTGTTATTTCTTAAATAATCAGTCTGTAGCTTGTATAACGGAAACTAAAAATATAAGGTATGCGTAATAGAATAACGGAACTTTTAAATATAGAATTTCCAATCATTCAGGGAGGTATGATTTGGGCTAGTGGTTGGCGGCTGGCATCTGCAGTTTCTAATGCAGGTGGCTTGGGTGTTATTGGAGCCGGAAGTATGTACCCAGATGTACTTAGGGAACACATACAAAAGTGTAAACGAGCTACAGACAAACCTTTTGCGGTAAACGTTCCGATGTTATATCCAGATGTTGAAAAATTGATGGAGATTATAGTGAATCAAGGGGTTAAGATAGTTTTTACTTCTGCAGGAAACCCTAAAACATGGACATCCTACCTAAAAGAAAATGATATAACGGTAGTACATGTGGTAAGTAGTGTGGCCTTTGCACTAAAAGCCGAATCTGCCGGAGTAGATGCTGTGGTAGCTGAAGGATTTGAAGCAGGGGGACATAATGGTAGGGATGAAACCACCACCTTAGTATTAATTCCTTCTGTTAAACAACAATTGAAAATTCCGTTAATTGCTGCTGGCGGTATTGGAACTGGTGATGCAATGTTGGCCGCTATGGTCTTGGGTGCAGATGCTGTACAAGTAGGTAGCAGGTTTGTGGCAAGTACAGAAGCATCATCGCATATGGCTTTTAAGCAAGAGGTGGTAAAGGCAAAGGAAGGGGATACACAATTAACTTTAAAAGAATTAGCACCCGTTCGGTTATTAAAAAATAAGTTTTATAAAGCTATTCAAAATGGATATGCGAATGGGTATTCACCAGAGCAACTGAAACAGTTGTTAGGTAGGGCACGTGCTAAAAAGGGTATGTTTGAGGGTGATTTAGTAGAAGGAGAACTGGAAATTGGTCAGGTGTCAGCACTTATCCATGATATTAAACCGGCAGAAGAAATTATAAAGGAATTAATGCAGGGTTTTAGAGAAGGTTTAAAACGAGTTGAAGTTTTGGGTAGTTTTACCTGATAAGATTCTGTATTAGCGTTAAGATATACATCATAGCACGTTATAATTACAATGAATTAATTAATCTTTCTACTACTTTTTTATCAATAATAATTCATTTTTTTAAGATGACTCCTTTTGTTACCAAGTCATTCTTTTTAAATTCTTGACTATTATAACCTACTTTTAATTGAAAAGGAATCGATTTTAAGCCAGTATTAGTATTCACAGGAATCAAGGTATTAAAATGGAGATGCGGTGTATCTGTCCATCCAGTTTCTCCAGAAAGAGCTATTGGTTGACCTATTTCTATTATATCTCCAATTTGAACTAAACTACCCTTGTGCACAAGATGTACATATTGTGTGAATATGCCAGATTCAGGTTCGTAAATTGTAATAAAATTTGAAAAAGGACGCCACTTGCTATTTGTTCCTCCGTATTTATAATTATCTCGTTTACTTACCACAAAACCGCTTGTAGCCGAGCATATAGTATCATTCACCTTAAGATTAAAATCTACGGCGTATTTAGAATATTCTGTACTATGTGTATGATTTGTATTGTTTCCTTGTATAATTCTATAAGTCTTGTTTTTAAGGAATGGTAATTCCATTGTTGCAGTATGAGTCAATTTAGAAGGGTCTCCTAATAGTGATGTAAATGTTAGTTCTACATCATTATTCGTTAAATTAACTAATCTAATAATCGTGTCGTTATTAGGCTTTAATACAATCGGATTTATGGAATCTAATTTTGACCGTAGGTTCGTATCATTACTTTTTACCCAAACTCTTAGTGGGCATAAAAGTGGGTTTTTTAGCTCTATAGTTAGTGTATTATTTTTAAAAGAATACGAAGAACCGTATGAGTAATGGGAATAATACTTTGTGGGTAACTTGCTGCTAACGCAACCACAAGCCCAAAGTAGCAAGATTAAAATGATGAATGATTTATTTAGCACTGGTATTTATTAAATAATTATACTTTGATAGAAACAGATTATCGAACACATATTAAATGTTATCAGTCTAAAAATAAACTAATATCTACAACTTAACTTTATATTTGAAAAAACCGAATACGAATATGAGACCTATTAAAGCAAAATTTTTCATTTTAGCCTTATTTACAATTCTCCTAAATCTAGGAATAACAACTGCCCAAGATGCCGATCCGTTGGAAGGTAGATGGAACCTTATAGTTTCTTATGAAGGCAAAGAACTTCCTTCATGGTTAGAGATTAGCCATTCTGGTAGAAATACGTTGATAGGTAGATTTACCTATGCCTTTGGTAGTGCACGACCAATAGCTGAGGTGAAAAAGTTTGACGATGTCTTTTATTTTTCTATTCCACCGCAGTGGGAGGAAGGTGCATCTGATATGGAGTTTAAAGGCAAAAAAGAAGGAGATCAACTGAAAGGTGAAATGGTCTATACAGATGGTAAAACCTATCAATGGAGTGCTACCAAAGCCCCAATACTAACAGCAGCAGAAAATCCGGAATGGGGAAAAACCCAAAAATTATTTAATGGTAAAAATTTAGACGGATGGAAAACCGAAGAAAATAACCAATGGAAAGTATTAAAAGGAATTCTTACCAGTGCTGCTCCAGGAATGAATTTAGTTACGGAAGAACAGTATACAGATTTTAAGTTACACGCTGAATTCAGGTATCCTGAGGGAAGCAATAGCGGTTTATATCTTAGAGGACGCTATGAAATCCAGATAGCAGATAATAAAGGCTTAGCACCTTCTTCTATTTTGTTTGGTGGTGTTTACGGTTTGCTTACCCCTAACAAAATGGTTGCCAAAGCTGCAGGGGAGTGGCAAACCTATGATATTACCTTGGTTGCTAGAAAAGTAACTATTGTAGCCAACGGGGTTACCATTATTTCTGAACAGAATATACCAGGTATGACTGGAGGCGCTTTAGATAATAATGAAGCCGCTCCTGGACCTATTATGATACAAGGAGATCATGGTCCTGTAGAATTTAAAACCTTAGAGATTACACCTATTTTAAACTAAAGGCTTGCAGTAATTTTAGCAACAACAGCCAAGGCTTTTTCTTTTTCGTCTTGGCTTACATGTAATTCTATTGTGCCTAGCATTGAGGAAGCAAACCCAGCTAATCTTGCAGATTCTGCTTCATCTTTAATGACTGGGGAAATTCCCATATCAAGTAATTCTAATTCAATACGTTTGCCTATTAAAGCGTTTCCGCTGTATATTTTTATATAGTCTGTTTCCATAGTATTGTTTTAATTTGTGTTTCTATTTCTAAGAGTAATGGTTTTTTCTAATATTTTTGGTAGCACAAGTTTCAAATCATCCTGTTAATAGTATGAAGTAAATACCATTGTGAAGGTTTTAGAAAACACCACTATACTTAAAGATAACACATATTATGTTAGTTTAAAATACTAACGACTACGCTGTTGTTTTTGAGCAGCTATAATGGTTCCAATAGCTTGCTGGTATTTATAGGAATTTCCAGCTTTTTTTATCAGTTTAAAGACTTTCTGTGGATTATGGGTAGCTTGGGAGAAAAATTCCCAGAAGCCTTGCATTTTCATTTTTATGGGAGTGGGACCAGAGAGAATAGCATCATACTGATTATAAATAGTATCATGAAATTCTCTAAAAATATCCCAACGCTCTTTTGGATATTCTGTAGTATCTGCCTTTATCATACTAGGTAAAAAAGGATCCGCTATAAGACCACGACCTATCATAAAATGTTCAATAGTACCAAATCGCTCTCTCATTTTCTTAAACTGTGCTACACTAGTAATATCGCCATTATAGTACAGGGTATGCTTTGCTACATCTACACATTTTTGAAATGCCTCTAAATCAACACCTCCTTTATATAGCTGTTTTCCAAGTCGCGCGTGAATAGCTATATTTTTAAGAGGGTACTTTTCTAGTATCGGCAATGCATTCAATATTTCGTTACTATTTTCATAGCCCAAGCGCATTTTCATAGATATGGTTATATCTGTTTCATTGTGCGCACGATTTAATATATGATCTATTTTTTCGGTATTACAAATAAGGCCAGAACCCATGCCGCTATTAGTAACCATGGGATAAGGACACCCTAAATTCCAATTAAGTTCCGTATACCCTAACGATTCAATGTATTTTAAAGCAAATAGGAATTGATCCGCGTCTGCGGTCATTACTTGCGGAATTACCTCTAAACTGGTGTTGACATCTGGATTTAAGTCTCGTTGGTAAGAGCCTTTAATAACCATCTTTTTGTTAAACCGTATATAAGGTGCGTAATAGGTGTCTAT
Source organism: uncultured Maribacter sp. (assembly GCA_938038975.1). Taxonomy (GTDB): domain Bacteria; phylum Bacteroidota; class Bacteroidia; order Flavobacteriales; family Flavobacteriaceae; genus Maribacter. The sequence goes on from CALHVP010000277.1 coordinate 9,005, forward strand.
TCCTCCAAAGAACTTCTGCTGCGCATTGCGAAAAATATAATCCGTAAAGCCTTGTAAAGGTGAAGATAGTAGTGAGTAGGGCATTCAATTGTTTTGTAGGTATCAAAGATAACGGAATATCGTGTTGTTTAGGCTTGATACTACAATGACAATATATGTTAATTGTGTTTTATGTGTGTAGATTACTATTCCAAGTTATTTAGCTCTTCCTTCAAGTAGCTTTTCATAGGCAATGTCATTTGGTTCCCGGAGTTCCATCTTATTTACTTCGTTATCCATAATATGTGCAAATTTCCCATAATCATAGGTTTCTATCTCGTCCAAAATGGTAACTCCGTTTGTTTTTAACTTTTCTTACAATCTTTCTAGATGAACAATTCTATAGTTAATCATAAAGTCCTTGGAGGAAGTCTCAAAATGTTTGGTGTTTTGGCGGAGGGACTCCATTGGGTAAATCCTTTTTTGGTAGCATCAAAACCTTGATACCATTCAAAATTAGTTCCCCATCTGTCCGTTTGTAAACCTAAATTTTTTTGGTACCATTCCTTTATGTTATCTGGGTTGTCTGTTTTAAAGAAGATTCCATCTACACCTGTTAACCTTGGTTCATCTTTATGAATTGTTTCTTGTTTGTTTCTTTTTGCTTGCTCTTTCATTTGAATTTGGATTTTTTAACGCAGTTAGCACTTTCTTTATTTTATTATTTAACTCCATTTCTCCATCTATTCTCAAAACCTCACAGTTTAGAAGTGTAATCCAGTCCATATGACTTTTTAGTGACCTACCTTTAAAATTGGTATTTTCATATTCATTTGCCCACGCTAAGAAATCTTTTGAATTCTGTTTAATCGTGTTATTAATAACTAGCTTTTCTCCGTACCGCTCTTGCTCTCTTTTTAGGAGACGTTTCATTCGTACTTCATTGTCTAACCTTATGAAAATAGCTAAATCAAATGATGATTCCCATTCTTTACCCCAACTAACCAAGGAGCCACTTACTATGACATTATTAAATTTTTTAAAATCTGCTTTTAGATTTTTATTCCTTTCATTTAGAGGTATTTTAACTAGAAATGGTGGTGTAGTTTTTTTCCAATAATACGTGTCAACGTCCAAATGCTTAAAATTGGTTCTTTTTTCAATTTCTTTCCCTAACGTTGTTGTTCCAGAACCTGATGCACCAAATATTAAAATCTTCATTTTAAATAGCTATCTTTTGGATATCAAGTCAAGATACTAAAAAAAGCGTATGTCAAATGACGTACGCTTTTAATCCTGATAACGTATTAAATACCTAGACTCTCTTTGTTCTTCTATCTATCAAAGGCCATTTTTTTTCATCCAAGAATGTGTATACTCAGCAATTTCTTTCCACCCATGATCAATTACAATAGAATGTCCTCGTCCTTCAAACAACTTAAAGTCTGAAACAACAGAAGAGTTGTATTTTTTTATAGAAGTTTTTCCTAATATAGGTGGTGCTGTGTTATCTTTTGTTCCACCTGTAATGAGCAAAGGTCCGCGCATTGTGTTCTTGGTATTCACTTTTGTTTCAGAACCTATGAAACTGGCCATGGCAGCCTGAAAAAGTGGTTTGCATGGAGCTGGAATTACCCAACGCTCGTAAAGTTCCTTGGCTTCTTTTTCTTGGAGCGCATTTGTAAATCCATAACGGAATTGTTTGAATGTAAGTGAATTGGTTTTTGTAAAGTTAAATGGATTTCCTAGTACTGGTAAGGTTGCCTTAAGTACTGAAAATGGTAATTGCCATACACCTTTAATTGGTGCAGGATTTAGTGCAATACAGCCACTTGCCAGATTTTGCCCTAAAAGTATTTGCGCAATAAGTCCACCAAAAGAATGGCCAATGACAATAGGTGGTTCTGGAAGAGTTTCAATTATTTTGGCATAGCTCGCTACAATTTCTGAAACCCCTCTGTTAGCAATTGGTTTGGGATTAGCGCGGCATTCAGATACTGTAGCCGAATCTCCTGGCCAACCTGGATTTAGGGTGTTGTAACCTTGTTTACTAAAATAGTTCATCCATTGTTGCCAAGAAGATGAGTGCATCCATAATCCGTGAATAAATACTATTGTTTTTGTTGGTTCCATTTCTATCTTTTGTTTACACAAAAGTCCAACAAACAATACTGTAAAATTTTAACCCAAGTTAAAATCGTACTAGTTCTCTGAAATTCGTTTTCTAATTCTGCTTAATGAAGGGCCTTGTATACCTAAGTAAGAAGAAATATGGTACAAGGGAATAGTGTTGAAAATATCTGGATGATTTTTTATTAAATCTAGGTATCGTTCTTCTGGAGATTTAAAGATGAAGCTTTCCATTCTTTCAATAGTCACATTAAATGCCATCTGTGCCATTAATCGTCCAAACCTTTCCCATTTGTGAGATTGCTTATAAAGAGATAACAAATCTTGAATGTTAATATAGAGTATAGTAGCATCAGTCATTGCTTGTGTATGATAGTCGCAAGGAGTTTGATTTATAAAACTTTTGAATGGCACAATAAATTGATTTTTAGAATAAAGAAATACATTTTTTTCTTCCGCGGTTTTATGGTCTATAACATAGGAACGAAATGTGCCTGAATTTATGAATCCTAAGTACGTACAAACGTTCTTGTGTTGATTGAAGTAATCTCCTTTTTTATATTTTCTGGTGTGCCATAAGGTAGTGGATATCTCAAAATCTTCTACCGTTAAATCAGCAAATTGATTGAGTGCAAAGGCAAGTGTTTCTAATTCGGTCATTGTTATTTTTGGTGAGTAGACTGTATTTATATATTATAAAAAGATTTGTTGTCTGTATTGATGACCTACTTTTAGTCTATATTAAACTTCCTGGCCAAAAGTTAATAAATTACTATCTGGGTCTAATAAAGAAAATTCCTTTTGTCCCCAATCCTTGGTCTGTAATTTACCGTTTGGATGTATTGCTACTCCATTAATTAATAAGGATTTGTAGAGCTTTTCAATATCATCTGTTCTAAGGTAGACCTGTCCGTAATTTTCTTTAGGGTTGAGTCCTTCAAATTCGAAAAAATGAATTTGTATAGCATCTTTTTGGAGCATTAAATAACCATCAAAATCTGCGCTACCATATACCTGAAAACCTAATTGGTTTACATAATAAGCTTTAGTAACCGCTTTATTTCTCATGGGCAGTTTGGGATTAATATCTGTGAGCATAATAGTCTAGTTGTTTAGTTATAGTTGGGTAACTCAAACACGTAATTTAGATATATTTTTTTCGTTTTTAAAAACTGATTATAAGAGTTTGTGTATTATTTTACCTCCTAAAGTTATTAATTTGAGTGTGTCCTTTACCTACAAAAAGCCTATAAGAAATGATATTATCTTCAACAATAGCCTTACTCCAAGGTTCATACGTTGTGCTAATTAGTAAAGCAAAAACTATGATAATAACTTAGCTAACCATGATTTGAATGTCCTCTTTTGTTTTTATTTATATATTTCTTAGTGTTGAAATGTAGCATTTCTATACATCTTAAAATACCCTAATAGCCGATAAAAACTACTAATTAGTCGGTAAAATACCAATATAGTGGTAAAAGTAGGGTAGTGGGTTATTTCAAATGTTTTAGTGAGGAAATAATTACTGTAATAGTTAAAATTAATCAGTGTTTCTAGCGTTAGTGCTATTGGCTTAAAATAAGTTTATACTATGAAAATAAATATACTTTTTATTGGGTTACTTTTAACTTGTTCTTTTATTCGAGGTCAAGGTCAAGGGGAAGCTACTTCAAATGCGGTAAAACACTTAGGTGCAGGCGTTGCTATAGGTGCAGTTGGCGGATATGCCGCACATAAAATATTCAATGGAAACCGTGCTTGGACTTGGGCAGGTGCTGTAGGTAGTAGCCTTGCCGCTGGCTTAGCAAAAGAAACATATGATCAATCTAGAGGTGCTGCTGTATGGGAAAACGATGATATTATATATACCGCAATAGGTGGTGTAATATCGGGTTTGGTACTCGACATGTTTTTAGATAGTAGGCGAAGTAGTGTAAAGCGTTGTGGTTGCCCTCCGCTGGCTGTTCATATGAACAGAGTTGATTTTAATTTTGTAGGAGATTTTGAAACTGGTTCTGGAGATATAGCCTCAGCCATACAAGCAAATCACTTTATAAACAATGGCTTATAACAAGCCTCTTGCCTTAATTTCCAAATACTTATTTATTGTATTTATAGTAAGTTCTTCTGGCTTGGTTAAGATGGTTTGTATACCGTAACGTTGTAATTCTTTTTGTATTAATTTCTTATCCAAAGTAAACTTTTCAGCGATAGTTTTATGA
>CALHVP010000278.1 GCA_938038975.1 uncultured Maribacter sp.
TTAATACGTCTCCTTCATCCACTTATACGGTTTTCTATTTACCCAAAGTCCTCTTGTAAAATCTGGGAAGTCCTGTGGCTCTCCGTTATTTGCTATAGATAGTTCAGATAAAGGGGTTACCGCACTCCAAGCTGCAGCATCATACACATCCATAGGTGGTGCTATGTTAGCTTTAGCCGATTCTATAAAGGAATTCATTACAAAGAAATCCATTCCTCCATGACCTGCATCCAAGGCATATTCACCATATTTTTTCCAAAGTGGATGGTCATATTTCTGTAACCATTCTGTCGCTTCACTCCATCTATGTGGCTCAGACTGCCCTTCTACATAAATTCTATTCCCATCAACTTCCCATAATCCATTTGCTCCTTGCACTCTAAATCCTAAAGAGTACGGTCTTGGCAAATTACAATCATGTGTTATTATAATGGTTTCTCCACTTGCTGTATCTATAGTTGTAGTAATTACATCTCCTTGCTTAAATTTAATTTTAGCATTAGGATGCTCCTTTCCTCCAACATCAACTATATAGTTATGTAAGCCTATTGCTTTGGTTGCGTGCGATGTTAAGGACATAAATCGATTTCCCCTATTTATATCTGCCATAACCGCAACTGGACCTAAACCATGAGTAGGATACACATCTGCATTCCTTTTTACTGAGTGTTGTGTTCGCCATTTAGACTCAGAAATTCCCTTATCACCAAACTCAGCGCCTTTACCATATGCCGTTTTCCCATCATTAAACTTTACAAACCTTAAATCATGTTGGTATCCACATCTAAAATGCACCAACTCTCCAAACACGTTTTGCTTTACCATGTTAAGTACCGCAAGTATATCTCTGCGGTAATTTACATTCTCTAAAATCATTGCATGTGTACCTGTAGCTTCATGTGTATTTACTAAATCCCAGCATTCTTCTAAAGTATTGGAAGCAGAAACCTCAACTCCAGCGTATTTACCTGCCTTCATTGCATCTACAGTCATACGTGTATGCCATAACCAAGGAGTCGCAATAACAACAGCATCTACTTCTTTAAGTTCTAATAGATTTCTATAATCATAGTCGTTAGTGCCAAAAGCTTGAGCCGCTTTTGCACCTGCTTTAACTATTAAGTCATTCGCGATAGTAATCCTATTAGGGTCTACATCACAAATAGCAGTTACGTTTACATCTTTACGAAGCAACAAATTCTGTAAATGATTTGTACCTCTTAAACCTACTCCGATAAGCGCTACATTTATTTTATCGGCTGGGCTATAGATATTTTTAGCAAAACCGGGAACAGCGAATAAGCCTGCACCTGCAAGCGATGTATTTCTAATAAAATTACGTCTAGAGCTCATAAGGATATGTTGGATTAATACTAGGAAAGTATGAAAAACTTGTATCAATAGAAAAGATATTATACCAATTCTGCCATATGTCATCCCATTTAACCGCCATACATCTGACTTTGGATGAATTTTTTAAAGACAATCCTTACTTTTGCACTATAAATACAATAACCATGACATTACTTTTAATGGCAGCCGGAAGCGGCAGCAGATACGGAAAATTAAAACAGTTCGACGAACTAGGCCCTAAAGAAGAATTCCTAATGGAATTTGCTATTTATGATGCAATAAAAAATGACTTTAAGCAAATAGTAGTTATTACAAAAGCAGAAAATGTTAGTTTTTTAAACGACTACTTAAGTAAAAAACTACCTAAAACAATACAACTTGATGTACTAGCTCAAGAATTAACAGATTTGCCTAGTGGGGTTACATTCTCAGGTGAGCGCAAAAAACCTTGGGGAACGGCACATGCTGTATGGACTGCAAGAAATGTTATAAACGGTCCTTTTGTAGTAATTAATGCTGATGATTTTTATGGCCAATCTGCTTATAAAAAAGCTGCTGATTTCATGAAAGCTGACGATAGCGCGTACGCTCTTTTAGGGTACACGTTAAAAGACACACTTTCTGAACATGGATCCGTTTCTAGAGGGGTATGTAAAGTAGAGGGTGATGATTTAGTGTCAGTTGAAGAGCGATTGAAAATAGTACAAATAGGAAACGTAGTTAAAGATGAGGATACAGGCTTAGAATTTACTGGTGACGAACAAGCTAGTATGAATTTCTGGGTATGTAGACCATCTATTTTTGCCAAAATAGAATCGGAATTTAAAACTTTCCTTAAAGATGAAGATCGAATTGCAAATAGCGAGCTTTATCTACCATTTATGATACAGGAGATGTTGCAAGCAAAAGAAATTGCTGTTAAATGCATCCCATCTGGTGGTGATTGGTTCGGTGTTACATACGCCAGTGATAAAGAAAAAGCAATGAAAAGCCTACAGGATAAAACCGACAATGGCCAGTATGTATCCCCTTTATGGAACTAAATACAAAGAAACACACCCCAGAGCAACTCAACACGCTTATGGGGTGTTTTTCTATTCATCAAGAAGAATTTACTTTTTCACCTCTTACGGCAGGCTTAATAAATGATACGTACTTAGTACAAAGACAAGAAAAACCGTTATATATTCTACAACGCATAAACCATGACATTTTTAATAATGTAGATGGTTTAATGCAAAACATTTACAAAGCTTTAGAAGCATTAAATTCTGAAGGATATACTCAAATTTTAGTACTCCCAATTGCTAGTGGAGCACACTATACCAAAACAGATGAAGGATACTGGCGTTTAATGACTTTTATTTCTGAAAGCACCACCTACAATACTACAAGCGATACGTATATAGCTTTTGAAGCAGGTAGGATTATTGGTAAGTTTCATAAACTTTTAGAAGATGAAGAACTACTAGATTACAAAGACACGATACCTCATTTTCACGATTTAAATTTACGGGAAGTTCAATTTAAAAATGCGCTTGTTGCCGCAAGTAAATTAAAGTTAGCATCTGCAATTCATGAAATTGAGATAGCTCACAAAACGCTGGTTAAATTACAAAAAATTGACATTAGCGCTCTTAAAACCCGTATTTGTCACAACGACACCAAGCTAAATAATATTCTTTTTTCAAAGAAAAGCAACAAGGCTCTTTGTCTTATTGACTTAGATACCATTATGAAAGGTTATTTTTTTTATGATTTTGGTGATGCAGTTAGAACAGTAGTTAACACAGCTCCTGAAGATGAAACCATTTTAAAAAATATATCCTTTAACGAATCATTGTTTTCTTCTTTTATAGAAGGTTTAGCAAGTAACCCTACCTTTTTAACAGAACAGGAATTAAAATCGCTGCCTTTGGGTGTTGTTTTCATGCCATTTATACATGGATTAAGAGCCCTAACAGACTATTTAGAAAATAACAAGTATTATAAAGTTACGTATGAAAATCAGAATCTAGACCGTTGTAAAAGTCTTTTTGATTTCTCCCAAAAGGCGCTGGATAAGATTTCTTTTATGGAACGTGTTTTGAATAAGCACTTTTAGGCAGTTAACGAATATTCTAATAAATTCTCTTTTATTGACATAAAAGGGTATAAACTAAAAAGAGTCCAGTTTTTAAAAACTGGACTCTTTTACGAGAACACTATATGAAAATGAAAAAAATTAATTCGTTTTTATTACATGTTAAATATACACTGTAAGTAAGCCGCTAAGAAGTTATTGTTGTGAACCTAGAGAATTCTGTGGTGTAACTAGCAAATTTTGTTTTCAGCCTAAAAAAAGCACAACAGATAGGAAACTATAAGACAAAAAGAAGCCGGTGCTCCCACCGGCTTAACTAACTAACTTAAAACTTTATTATCTTAGAACTAGGCAAAAATAGGTGGTTATAGCCTATTCTGTGTTAAGCGAATCTAATGAATAGGTTATCTTATTTAAAAGCAGGATAACCTGTAATGTCTGCTCCTGTAATTAACAAATGAATATCATGTGTGCCTTCATACGTAATTACACTTTCTAGATTCATCATGTGACGCATAATACTATATTCTCCAGTAATACCCATACCGCCTAATATTTGACGTGCTTCCCTTGCTATTTTAATAGCCATATCAACATTATTACGTTTAGCCATCGAAATTTGAGCCGTAGTTGCCTTGCCTTCGTTTTTTAGTTGTCCTAAACGTAAAGCTAATAGCTGCGCTTTTGTAATTTCGGTAATCATCTCAGCCAATTTCTTTTGTTGTAATTGAAAAGCAGCAATTGGCTTACCAAATTGAACACGTTCTTTAGCATAACGAAGTGCTGTATCATAACAATCCATTGCTGCGCCAATAGCTCCCCAAGCAATACCATATCTAGCAGAATCTAAGCATCCTAATGGTGCGCCCAGACCTGTTTTATTCGGTAATAAGTTCTCTTTCGGCACTTTTACATTATCAAAAATTAACTCTCCTGTAGCAGAAGCACGAAGCGACCATTTATTATGCGTCTCTGGAGTAGAAAAACCTTCCATTCCTCGCTCAACTATAAGTCCATGTATTCTTCCTTCTTCATTTTTAGCCCATACTACAGCAATATCTGCAAATGGTGAATTTGATATCCAAAGTTTAGCACCGTTTAAAAGGTAATGATCTCCCATGTCCTTGTACTTGGTTTCCATACCACTTGGATTAGAACCGTGATTAGGTTCTGTAAGTCCAAAACAACCCATCCATTCCCCGCTGGCTAATTTTGGAAGGTATTTTTTCCGTTGTTCTTCAGTCCCATAAGTAAAAATAGGATACATTACCAAAGAGGATTGTACAGAGGCGGTGGATCTTACTCCGCTATCACCACGTTCTATTTCCTGCATTATTAAACCATAACTTATTTGGTCTAGCCCTGCACCGCCATACGTTTCAGGAATATAAGGACCAAACGCTCCAATTTCTGCTAGTCCGCTTATAATCTGTTTAGGAAACGCTGCTTTTTGAGCATATTCCTCAATAATTGGTGAAATGTCTCGCTTCACCCATTGGCGCGCAGCATCTCTTACCAACTTATGTTCTTCAGACAATAAGTCATCAATATTATAATAATCGGGAGCTTCAAATAAATCGGGTCGCATAGCTTATTTTTTTATTAAAGGTAACTAAAGAAACGTTGATTATCACAGGATAATTGTAAGGCACAAGTCCTTAAATTAAATTTGGAAGCAAAGTTAAGAAATTTCCTTAATGTTTTATATGCAACATTACCAAAACCTAATGTTACATTTTTAAATAAAAAGCATTTACCAATTCTGTGTATTCTTTGGTGTATTGATGACGCTCTACTTCAATTACCAACTCATCTTTAACAGGTACTCTTTCTTCAAATGTAAATTGTAAAAGGCTTCTTTTAACCGGAGCACCAGCATTTCCTCTTACGTTAGTAATTCTATTAGGATAGAGTCCTAAATCAACTGCTATTTTTAAAAAATTAGTTTCCTCTTTATACGGTATTATAACCGCAAATGACCCTGTAGGACTCAACAATTGCGTAACCGCCTGCAAAAGCTCATCAAATGGCAATGAGTTATTCTGCCTAGCAATATCTCTAGAAACATTTCCACTAGAAACTTCCTCTAAGTAGAAAGGTGGGTTAGAAACAATTAAATCATAACGCTCATCAATCTCTGATACCAATTCATCCAAACCTGCGTGGTAACAAAACAAACGATCTCCCCAAGGTGAGTCTTCAAAATTATCTACACACTGCTCATACGCAGCATCATCTATCTCTATAGCTTCAATACTTTCAGCACTGCTTCGCTGAGCAAGCATTAAGGCAATTACGCCAGTCCCTGCTCCTATATCTAATATTGAGTTTGAATTAGGAGGTATAGAAGTCCAAGCTCCTAGTAGAACGCCATCTGTTCCAATTTTCATGGCACATTGATCTTGCTTTATTGTAAACTCTTTAAATTTGAAAGGCTTACTCATCTAATTGTCCTGCTTCTCTTGTTTCTGAACCTTTTAACTCTAAGAGCGAATCACCCAAACGATAACGCATATCATTTGCTAGGAGTTGAATTTCTAATACTATCTCTGGATTTTCAGCCGCAACATTTGTTGTTTCACTAATATCATTTTCAACATTGTATAATTCTATTTCTTCCATATCTATCATACGATATTCCCCAGGTAAACCATCCTTACCTGGTTCTTGACCGCCCATGGTTCTATAACGATGTGGAAAGTATAACTTCCATTTTCCATAACGCACACCAAATAATTCATTTACTCGGTAATAAAAGAAATAAGCCTCTTGCGGACCTTTATCAACATTCCCCTTTAATAGCTGCAATACACTTTTACCATCAATTATATTTTCAGGAAGCTCAGCACCTATTTCCTCTGCAAGAGTTGGCAACATATCTATAGCCATTACTGGCTCATCTATAACTTTTCCTGCTGGAATACGCTTTGGATATTTAATAATAAAGGGTTCTCGCTGACCACCTTCCCAACCTGTCCCTTTGCCTTCTCGTAAGGGAAAAGCACTTCCCGCATGATTACCATAAGAAAGCCAGGGTCCATTATCTGAAGTAAAAATAACTATGGTGTTCTCCTCTAATCCGTTATCTTTTAACGCCTCCATAATTTGTCCAACCGACCAATCTATCTCCATTATCACATCTCCATACAATCCTCTATTAGATTTTCCTTTAAACTTATCAGAAACAAATAAAGGAACATGTGGTTGTGGATGAGGAACATATAAAAAGAATGGATTATTCTTATTTCTTTGGATAAAATCTACGCTTCTTTCTGTAATCTGGGTGGTTAATTGAGACTGCTCTACTAATGTGTCTATAATCGTTTCATTCTCATACAACGGAAGGTCTGGAAAGTTAAAAACCGGTCCTTGTTGAGGGTGATAAGGCCACATATCATTTGAATAAGGAATTCCAAACCATTCATCAAAACCATGACGGGTGGGTAAAAATTTCTTATGATGCCCTAGATGCCATTTTCCAAAAATTGCCGTTGCGTAGCCTTTAGATTTTAACATTTCTGCCATGGTAGTCTCCTTAGAATTTATGCCGTGTGTATTCCCCGGGCCTAAGGCATTATGAATACCAATTCTATTTGGATAACAACCAGTAAGAATACCAGCTCTAGAAGCGGAACAAACTGCTTGAGCAGAATAATAGCTTGTTAGCATGGTACCTTGCTTGGCCATTTTATCTAAGTTCGGTGTCGCAATATCATCAGCACCAAAAACGCCAACATCATTATAGCCTTGATCATCAGTAAATATGAGCACTACGTTTGGAGGTCCAGACTTTATTTCTACTTTCTTTTCCTCACAACTTAAAAAGAGAGTTATTACCACAAAAAACAAAACTAAATGTTGCATTCTAATGCTATTCATCGCATGTTTCATTATGAGTTGAAATTTGGTATTATTCTACTTTTTGCATCATTAAGATAGCTCCTACCTATAGTATATCTGATACCACCTACTTCCACACTATTACCTTCTACTACGCTTACTTTATCAATAGCAATAGTATAAGACCTATGTATTCTTAAAAACAGATCAGAAGGAAGATTATCTGTAAAACTACTAAGCGTACTGTGAATAATATATTTTGATGTTGGTGTGATAATTCTGATATAATCTTTCAAGCTTTCAACCACCATAATCTCATCCAGAAATATTTTTTGAAGCTTTTTTTTATCCACCTTTACAAAAATACTGGGTTTTTCGTTTGAGCTATTGGACCTATTCATGCTCCCTTGTTTTAAACCTATTATACGATCAACAGATTTTAGAAATCTAGGCATAGATATAGGCTTAACTAAATAATCTATAGCTTCTAACTCAAAACTCTTAAGAGCGTGTTCTTCATGAGCAGTCGTCATAATCACAAATGGTTTTTTGTGTAGCGTACCTAAAAATTCCAACCCATCTACCATGGGCATGTTTATATCAAGAAACATAATATCTACCTCATTATCCCTTAAATAAGAAGAAGCATCCATAGCATTTGAAAAAGTCTCTACTAATAATAACTCCTTTACTTGCTGAATATAATTTTTTAGGACGTTGATAGCCAAAGGCTCATCATCAATAACAATAACTCTTAGATTCATATTACTTTTAACTTTAATATAGCGTTGAACATATTATTCTCCTCAAAAATAGAAAGATTGTAATCACTCTTATCGTAACCTAGTTCTAAGCGTTTTTTTACATTAGACAAACCTATTCCACCAGACCTTGTTGGCAAATCAGTTTTATTATTAGCATTAGGAATAGTATTTGAAATCTTAAAAGTCATAAACCCATCTAAGACTTCCAAATCTATTGCAATTCGCATCTCTCCAATATTTTTACTTGCACCATGTTTAAAACAGTTTTCTACTAATGGCACAAGAAGCATTGGAGCAATTTTCCCGCTATTTATATCTCCAGAAATATGCATATCAATTTTTAAAGAATCATCAAAACGAATTCGTTCCAAATCTATATAATTCTGTATGCATTCTATTTCGTTGGTAAGCGGTTGCTTTCTTTTTTTTGTTGCATATAATAGGTATCGCATAAGCTCAGATAATTTAAGAATAACTTCAGGAGCTTTATCAGATTTCTCTAATGTTAAGGAATAAATATTGTTTAATGTATTGAAGAAAAAATGAGGTGACACCTGTGAACGCAAAAAGCGTAATTCGGTTTGTAATTGTCTACGCTCCAAATCATGAAGCTTACTACTCTCACGCAACCAATCAATCGTTAATTTTATAGCTGTGAAAAACGAAATCACATACACCTCACCTATCATCGTCTGAACTGCATAACCAAAAGTAAGACTCGTTGTTGCTTCTGGACCTTCTGGCCAAACATCGTTACTTACTAGATAGTATGTAAGGTTGTACTTAACCAAAAGCATTATAAAAAGGGATAACACTATCCCCAAAGTGTACATAAAATATTTTTGGGTATATACTAGTTTAGGCATTAAGAAATAAACATTAAAATAGGCAAGTATCATATGAATAGGAAAACCAATCATATTGGTTTTCAATGAATAGAAAAAATCATTATGAATACTACTCCAACGTAACGTATTAAACAAAAAGTATAAGCCCCAAAAAACGATATGATGCCAATACTTTACGCCATAATTAGAGGAAGAACCAGTTCTCCCTAAAAATTCCCCTACCTTGTTGTTGACTTGCATGCTTTTTAAGTTTCCGTAACAATATCAGACGTTTAACACTACTCTTTCGTTGTTGGTCTAATTTAATTTCAACCCTACTAAAAAACTTGAAATTTACTTAAAACTATATGAATAATTCGATTACACGCTTAATTCTGTAGTTTTAAGTACTAAAATAACATAAAACATCATTTACGTAAATAAGTGCCTAGCCCATAAAAGCGGTTTAGAATCTTTAAGCAGTACGAACCTTAAAAACTAAAATGCATTTTAACTTCTAGTCAACACTAATAGCTATGGAAAGTACTCTATATAAAAATAAAAAAGTAGTAGTATTTTTCCTATTTGCGATCTATTTAGGATGTATAGCCATAGCAGCTCAAGATATCCCAAAAACGTATGTAGCCCATCAAACAAACGAAAATATCATCGTTGATGGTAACATGAATGAAAATGTTTGGAACAACGTAAAATGGTCACAGGTATTCCAAGATATAGAAGGAGACAAGCCTGCAAAATATGAGACGCGAATTAAGATGGTTTGGGACACAACTAATCTTTATTTTTTTACAGAAATTAAAGAACCACATGTTTGGGCAACCTTAAAACAAAAGGATACTGTGATTTTTTACAACAATGATTTTGAAATTTTCATAGATCCAGATGGGGATACACACAACTACTATGAACTAGAAGTAAATGCGCTAAACACTATTTGGGATTTATACTTATCTAAACCCTACCGTAATGGTAACCAAGTTTTAAACGATTGGGACTTTAAGGGTTTAAAATCAGCTGTTAAAATTAATGGAACACTCAATAACCCAGAAGACATAGATGAGGGATGGAATGTAGAAATTGCTATTCCTTGGGCTTCTATATCTAGTTCCGGAGGCCACATAAACATACCGAAAAACGATTTTTGGCGTATTAATTTCTCAAGAGTAAATTGGGATTATGATTTGATTGATAATCGGTATTCTAGAAAAAAAGGACCAGATGACAACTATCTTAAAGAGTATAATTGGGTATGGTCACCACAAGGAGTCATAAATATGCATGAACCTGAACATTGGGGCTATGTATACTTTTCAACAGATACATCTGCGAAAAATAATAATTTTAAAATCCCGGAAGACCAACATATTAAATGGTATTTATACCAACTATATAGAGACTATAGGGATCAGGAAAATAACGTTTGGGGAGATAATGAAAATCAACTTACAACTTCTAAAACTATTTTAGGCAAATCTGTAAACGTTATCCTCGAAATCAATAGTTTCGGGTTTGATATTTGGACAATTAGTCCGTTTACAGGTAAAAAACTAATTGTGCATAACGACGGTAAGTTCGAAATTTCCACAAAGATTAGATAATCCTGATTTCCAATGATACTCAGAAAAAATTACATGTTTAAAACCAAACTCATGCGTAAAACTATTTTGATAATACTTCTTGCCGTAGCAATTCAAAGTTGCAAAAAAGAGGTTCAAGAAAAAACTCTGGTAAGTAAAGAATCGCTTGTAGATTATGTAAACCCGCTAATGGGCACAGATTCTTCCTTTGATCTTTCTAATGGGAATACGTATCCAGCAATTGCTACACCATGGGGTATGAATTTCTGGACACCTATGACATCAAAAATGGGAGATGGTTGGACTTATAAATATGACGAAAATAAGATTCGAGGCATTAAACAAACGCACCAACCCAGTCCTTGGATAAACGATTACGCAGCATTCTCGTTAATGGCGGTGACAGGCGAACTTAAATTTCAAGAAGACGAACGTGCCTCCTGGTTTTCCCACAAAGCTGAAACCGTTAAGCCAAACTATTACAAAACCTATTTAGCAGATTATGATACTGAAGTTGAAGTAAGTCCTACAGAAAGAGCTGCACATTTTAGATTCACCTTTCCAAAAGATAGCGCCTATATAATGCTAGATGGTTTTTTTAAAGGTTCTATGGTTAAAATTATTCCCGAAGAACGAAAAATCATTGGATATTGTAGAAACAATAGCGGTGGTGTTCCAGATAATTTTCACAACTACTTTGTAGCAGAGTTCGATACCGATTTTGAATTAACACATACTTGGGGAGATGATTGGACATTAAACCCTAACACACTTGAAAACAAAGGAGAACATGTTGGTGCTATTGTAGGCTTTAATACAGAGCGAGGAGATCAAATTCATGTAAAAGTAGCCTCCTCATTTATTAGTCCAGAGCAAGCCCAACTTAATCTAGATAGAGAAATAGGGTCCGATTCTTTCGAAAAAACACTTGAAAAAGCTACGAATATCTGGGAAAAAGAACTGAGTAAAATTAGAATTGAAGATGACAATTTAGATAACATTAGAACCTTTTATTCTTGCCTCTACCGAGTACTTCTTTTCCCAAGAAAAATATATGAGATAAACCAAGAGGATAAAATTGTGCACTATAGCCCATACAACGGTGAAGTATTGCCCGGGTATATGTTTACAGATAATGGATTTTGGGATACGTTTAGAGCTGTATTTCCCTTTTTTAATATGGTCTACCCAGAATTAAACTCCAACATCATGGAAGGACTAGCTAATACCTACAAAGAATCGGGATGGTTACCAGAATGGGCAAGTCCAGGCCATAGGGATTGTATGATTGGTTCCAATTCTGCTCCTATTATTGTAGATGCCTTTCTCAAAGGTATTAATCTAGAAAATCAAGATCTACTTCTTGAAGCTATGGTAAAAAATGCAGAAACTGCTGCAAACCGTCCCCAAGAAAACGGAAATACGATTAGGTCTGTAGGTAGAGAAGGAATAGATTATTACAACGAATTAGGATATGTTCCTTACGATGTTGGTATAAATGAAAATGCTGCAAGAACATTAGAATATGCATATGCAGATTTTACTATTGCAAGAATGGCAGAAAAATTAGGAGACACCAAACTCGCAAACACCTTTTACGACCGCAGCCTAAATTACAAAAACCTTTTTGACCCTACTACTAAATGGATGCGCGGCAAAAACAAGGATGGCAATTTCCAAAGCCCTTTTAATCCATTAAAATGGGGAGATGCTTTTACCGAAGGTAATAGTTTACACTATACATGGTCTGTTTTTCATGATATTAACGGTCTAGTAAATTTAATGGGCGGACCAAAAGGCTTTGAAGACCAATTAGATTCTGTCTTTAACATGCCGCCAGACTTTGATAATTCTTATTACGGGTTTACCATTCATGAGATTAGAGAAATGCAAATTATGAATATGGGAAATTATGCTCACGGAAACCAACCAATACAACACATGATTTATCTCTACAATTATGTAAACAAATCCCACAAAACACAAGAAAAAATACGTGAAGTCCTCACTAAACTTTATGCAGCAGTACCAGATGGATATTGTGGAGACGAGGATAATGGGCAAACCTCTGCATGGTACGTATTTAGCGCTTTAGGTTTTTATCCCGTAACTCCAGGGGTAAATCAATATGTCATAGGTAGTCCCTTATTTAAAAAAGCCACTATAAACTTAGATAATGGAAATTCTTTCACCATAAATGCGCCTAACAATTCAAAAAATAATGTTTACATCAACTCAGCACAACTTAACGACATCGATTACTCGAAAACATATTTAAATTTTGATAAACTTCAAAAAGGTGGTAATCTCTACTTTGAAATGACTGATAAGCCAAATAAGAATTGGGCAACGGACAAAGAAGATATGCCTTACTCTTTAAGTCTAAATCGAAAAAATTAAGTTATGAAAACAACTAACAATTGGATACAATTTGCAGTACTATGCTGCTTTCTTTGGCTACACCAATTACATGCACAAGACAAAGATTACATACAATATGTAAATCCGTTTATAGGAACCTCAAATTATGGCACTACAAACCCTGGTCCTATTGCAGTAAGAGGCATGGTAAGTGTTTCGCCCTTTAATGTCTCTGGCCCAGAAAACCTTCCATTGGAAAAGGACAGTAGATGGTTATCTACCCCTTACGTGCATGAGAACAAATTTTTAACTGGATACAGTCATGTAAATTTAAGTGGTGTTGGTTGCCCAGAACTTGGTGTAATAGTAGCAATGCCTACTACTGGGGCACTAACTACAGACCATTTAAAATACGGATCTACATATACCAATGAAGTTTCTAAAGTAGGATATTATTCCAATACACTTGACAAGTATGATATTTTAGTAGAAGCTACAGCAGCTACTAGAACAGGCATCAGCAAATACAGCTTTCCTAAGGGCGATGCAAATATTCTTCTAAACCTAGGTGTTGGCCTCACCAATGAACAAGGTGCTAGGGTCCGAGTAGTTTCCCCTACAGAAATAGAAGGAATGCGAAGTGTTGGCTCCTTTTGCTACTATAAACCCGAAGAAACATATCCAGTCTACTTTGTGGCACAGTTCTCCAAACCAGCAAACGAATATGGTGTTTGGAAAAAGTATGCTAAAACCAAAGGAGCAGAATCGGAATGGATGAAAGGCTACAACGGAAAAACCCAAATAAAAAAAGGATTTAGACAGGAAGTAGTTGGAGATAGTATAGGCACATACATGCGCTACAACTTTAAAGTCCCTACCAGTGTAGAAATGCGTGTTGGTGTTTCATACGTTAGTATTGAAAACGCACGAGAAAATCTACGCAAAGAAACTAGCAACAGAACCTTTGAAGAAGTATTAAGAGAAACACAAACAGATTGGAATGACCATTTAGCTAAGATTGAAGTAGAAGGTGGCTTACAAGGTGATAAAACAAAATTTTACACTGCTTTGTATCACACCTTAATACACCCTAATACTTTGAACGATATAAATGGAGAATACCCAAAAATGGGTACTAGAGAAACGCTTACAACTGACGGAACACGATATACCGTTTTTTCTTTGTGGGATACCTATAGAAATCTGCATCAATTAATGACACTGGTATATCCAAAGCAACAATCAAATATGATTAACAGCATGTTGCGTATCTATGACGAGTCTGGCTGGCTTCCTAAATGGGAATTAAATGCGACAGAAACCACCACTATGGTAGGAGACCCTGCAGGTATTATTATTGCAGACACCTATCTTAAAGGAGTTCAAGATTTTGATATCGAAAAAGCCTATACTGCAATGGTAAAAAGTGCAGACCAACTCGTTGACAATCCACTTAGACCAGGCCTAGAAGACTACATAAATAAAGGGCATCTTACTACATCCACTACAAATAGTGGTTCTGTTTCTACCACTCAAGAATATAATATTAGTGATTTCGCTATCGCTCAATTGGCAAAGTCATTAGGAAAGAAGGAAGACTACAAACGTTTTGCACAACGCTCACAATCATACAGAACATTATTTGATACAAATCTTAATCTGTTACGCCCAAGAAATGCAGATGGAAGCTGGGTAACTCCATATGACCCTAATGACGGCGCAAATTTCACAAAAAACTTAGGCTTTATAGAGGGTAACGCTTGGCAATACAGTTTTATGGTACCGCATGATATTCCGGGCCTCATAAAACTTATGGGAGGAAAAAAGCCTTTTGTTTCACAACTAGAAAAGGTATTTAACACAGGGCAATATGATATGGCTAATGAACCTGATATCATGTATCCGTATCTCTTCAATTATATCAAAGGTCAAGAATATAAAACACAACAAAAAGTACAGGAACTGTTATCAACCTATTATCAAAATAAACCAGCAGGCTTACCCGGAAATGACGATACCGGAACAATGAGTGCATGGGCTGTTTTTTCTATGATTGGTATATACCCCATAAATCCAGCCAATCCTATTTACACCCTCACTACTCCTAGTTTTGATAAAATTACAATTCACCTAAATTCGTCATATTACAATACTGATAAACTTGTAATAACTAAAAGTGGTAATGGCATAATATCCAAAGTGATAGCCGGAGAAAAAGAGCTTCCAAACCTGTTTATTAATCACAACGATTTAATAAGTTCCAAAACCATCAATTTCAACTTAAAACCAGCCAAAAAGCTCTAATATAATACTACTAATTTGTAAAGAATAGTAATACCGATACAGTTAACATTAATCTTAGCAACAAGTCTATAATATTAATCAAATAAGACCAATACCAAATCACGATAGCCCTTTAAAACAACTTTAACAAATGAGTGGCCGCATCTTTAGATCAACTACTATTTAACTCTAAGGTTTTCGTAAAACCTGTCCTTTAGCTTTTCCACACTGTTATCTGTCGAATAATTTTTATCTTTAAGCTACAAGTTGGCACATTTAAGTGTTAAATAATTCATAATTTAATTAACGACTAACTAAACTCAACATTTATGAACAAAAAAATCTTAAGTTTTTTGACACTTGTGTCCTTACTCTTTTTTCAAGGAGTAACGGCGCAAAACAGCACGGTCACCGGTACGGTGTCAGATGATTCTGGCGTACCTCTACCAGGAGCCAACGTTGTTGAAAAAGGTACTTCCAATGGAACATCAGCTGATTTTGATGGTAACTACACCATTAACGTAGGAAGCAACGCTACTTTAATTTTCTCTTCCTTAGGGTACACTACAAGAGAGGTTGCAGTAAATGGCCAATCAACCGTGAGTATTACACTTGCAGAAGACGCTAGCCAGTTAGACGAAGTAGTTGTAACTGCTCTTGGCATTAAAAAATCAACGAAAGCTTTAGGGTACTCCTTAACCGAAGTTGGTGGTGAAGAGATAGCTACAGTTAAAACACCAAACGCAATAAATTCCCTTCAAGGAAAAATTGCCGGGGTAAGTATATCGCAAAATTCAACTGGTGCCTCAGGTTCTAGTAGAGTTGTAATCAGAGGTGCTAGTTCACTTTCTGGGAACAACCAACCTTTATATGTTGTAGACGGTATTCCTATTAGCAACGATAATAACGGTTCTGCAAGTTTGTGGGGTGGTTCTGATGGTGGTGATGGTATCTCTAGTATTAATCCAGATGATATCGAATCTATTTCCGTTCTTAAAGGTGGAGCTGCCTCCGCACTTTACGGTTCTCGTGCTTCTGGTGGTGTTATCATCATTACAACGAAAACAGGTCAAGGTTCTGAAGGTTTTGGTGTTGAAGTGAGCAGTCAAGTAACTTTTGACAGAGTAGATACATCTTTACAAGATTTCCAAACAGAATACGGTCAAGGTCTTCGTGGGGTTGCGCCAGCAAACACCGCAGGAGCTTTAGAAGCAGGATTTAATTCTTGGGGGCCAGCATTTAATGGTTCTTCTGTTCCTCAATGGGATGGAGTTTCAAGACCATATGACTATACTGGAAATAATGTTGACAGATTTTACAGAACAGGTACTACGTTTATAAACACTGTAGCACTAACAGATGCAAAAGAAGGGTTAACATATAGATTCTCTGTTTCAGATTTAACAAATGAGGATATCATTCCAAACTCTGGATTCAACAGAAAATCAATCTCTTTAAATACGACTGCAGTTCTCGGTAAAAAGTTAACGCAACAGGTAAATGCAAAGTATATCATACAAAAAGTGAACAACGCAGCTAGGCTATCTGATAGTCCTGGTAATGCAAACGTTGTTGCTGGTTTAATTCCTGGAAATGTAAACATTAACACCTTAAATCCAGGCGCGGACGAAAATGGGGCTGAACGTCAGTTCACAGATAATGTCTTCGTAACGAATCCTTATTTCGCAGCATTTAATTTTAGACGTCAAGATATAAGAAATAGAATCATAGCATCAACCTCATTACGTTATGAGTTCACTGATTGGTTATCCCTAACAGGTAGAGTTGGTATTGATAATGATGTAATAAAAAGAGTAGGTGTTACACCTTTCGGAACTGGATTCCAACCATTAGGTAGCATCAGCGAGCAAGAAAGAAGAACAAATCAAGTAGATGCTGATTTAATTCTTGCAGCAAATAGAGATATTACAGATAAATTTTCAATATCGGCATTGGTGGGAGCTAACTCCAACCATAGAAAATTTGAAACTCTTAATCTTGGTGGTGGTGAATTTATTGTCCCAGGTTTAGAGGATCTTGGTAATACGGTTACACAATCGAGAAGCCGTGGGTATTCTGAAAGAAAAATTGGCTCAATATACGGCTCATTAGAACTTTCTTATGACCGTTGGGCTTATGTAACCTTTACTGGAAGAAATGACTGGTTCTCTACATTATCTTTTCCTGGGAAAACTACACCAAACGATGACTTCTATCCGTCAGTAAATGCGAGTTTAGTGTTATCTGATGCGTTAGAAATGCCAGAAATTATAGATTTCTTAAAACTAAGAGGTGGTTATTCTGAAGTTGCTGGTGGTGCACAAGACCCTTATACATTAGGATTAACATACCAGATTTTTGGTAATCCTTTACAAGGACAACCAACAGGTAATATCAGTAATGGTAGTGTCCCTAATGCAAACCTTGTAGCATTCAGTAAATCTGAAACTGAAATAGGTTTAGATCTACGTATGTTCAAAAACAGACTATCATTTGATCTTGCTTATTACAGCAATGAAACTACGAATGATATTGTAAACGTTGCTACCTCTGGATTTTCTGGGTTTAACGGCGCCAGTGCAAATCTTGGTAAAGTATCCAATAAAGGTTTTGAATTTTTAGTAAGCGGTACTCCTATACAAACTGCAAACTTTAGCTGGAATGTTAGCTTGAACGGAGCATACAACGAAGGGTTGGTAGTTGCTACTGATGATGCTGACTCTGACGTTAACTTAGATGAGCCTCGTACTAGAAATGTAAGAATAACTCATCGTGTAGGAGAGAGATACGGTACCATCGTAGGTGTTTCTTATGAAAGAGATGCAAATGGAGCTATCAAGTATGATATTGATGCAGAAGGCGTTCCAAGAGCAGTAGAGGGAGAACGTAAAATCTTAGGTGAAGGTGTTCCTCCAGTTACTATGGGTTTCACAAATTCATTCCGCTACAAGAACTTCAACATGAATATGTTGATTGACGCTAAATTTGGAGGTCAAATTTTCTCAGGAACAAATACCTTACTTTACGGTAATGGACTTCACAAAAACACGTTGGAAGGAAGAGAAACTGGTTTAACTGTATCTGGTATAGACAACGCCACAGATTTACCTTTTACAACTACAGTTGCACCAGAAGATTTACAGACTTATTGGGGAGAGATAAATGATATTGCTGAAGAGTTTGTTGAAGATTCAGATTATATTAAATTTAGACAAATTAGTCTTGGCTATACATTACCTGCTAAAGCATTGGAAAATGTATTCCTTACTAACGTGAACATTTCTTTAATTGCATCTAACTTATTCTATATTTCTAGAAGTATTGACAATATCGATCCTGAAAGTGCTTATGCCACAGGTAACTCTCAAGGTTTGGAATATTTTGGACTTCCAGCTACTAGAAATTATGGTTTGACAGTTAGTTTAAAATTTTAAAAAAAAAATATGAAAAAAGTAATTCTCTTATTAATGATGGCGCTGTTTATCGGCGCGTGTGACGACGGGTTTGACGAACTAAACGTAAATCCAACAAAGCCAGCTGCAATTGCGGCGGCTAATAAATTAACTGCGGTTCAGAAATTTATTTCAAGTGAGCGCTACGATAACTGGAGAGCAGGTATGATATACCAATCTACCATGATGCAACATATTGCCACAACCGCAGGATATTGGGATGGTGACAAGTACACTTGGAATAGAGGGTATGCATCTTCGCTAATGGACAGGTATTATACTGGTGCTATTAAAACAGTAGAAGATCTTATTTTTCAATTAGACAATGAGGAAGCTCCAGACGAAATGAAGGCTATAGCTAGAATATTGCGTGTATTCGCTTATTCTAGACTAACAGATCTTCATGGTGATGTTCCTTACAGTGAAGCAGGGAAAGCTGTTATAGAAGGCATATTTCTTCCTAAGTATGATCAGCAAAGTGAAATTTATGCAGATATGCTTAAAGAATTAGAAGAATCTGCAGCTGCATTAAGCTCAGGGACTTCAAATTTTGGTGCTGCTGATGTAATGTACGGTGGTGATCAAGCGAAGTGGAAGAGACTAGCTAATTCATTAATGCTGCGTTTAGGTTTAAGATTAATAAAAGTAGATGCTGCAGCTTCACAGGCTTGGGCAACTAAAGCCATTGCAGGCGGTGTAATGACTTCTAATGATGATATCTTTTATCTACAACATGATGGCAACAACCGTAATGGTATATCTGAAGTATTTGCCGCTGACGGAAACCCTAGAATGAGTAAGACATTCATAGATTTCTTGCAAAATGGTAACGACCCAAGACTTCCTATACTTGCCGCAAGAAGAAGTGATGGTAGTACTGCTGCTGCAGATTTAATTGGTTTTCCTAATGGTTTAAATACGGTTATGCTAACCGCTATGACTGGGGAGGAAAATACAGATAACTATGCAGAACCAAACAGAGCTATTTTAGCTGCTTTTGAAGCACCAATGGTTTTCCAAACCTACGCTGAAGTATCATTTATGTTAGCGGAAGCAAACGTACGCTGGGGTATTGGCGGAGATGCTGAAACCAACTATAACAACGGTGTAACTGCTGCCATGCAACAGTTAACCTTGTGGAGCGCAGATGCGGCTATTGCAGATGCAGATATCGCTGCTTATTTAGCAGCTAATCCTTATGATGCGGCTAATGCGATAGAACAAATTGCAACGCAGTACTGGGCAGCAACATTCTTAAATGAATATGAAACGTTCGCTAACTGGAGAAGAACTGGATTCCCGACATTGGTTCCTGTTAACTTCCCTGGTAACGAAACTGGTGGAACTATTCCAAGAAGACTTACCTATACTGAAAATGAAGCAGCCGTTAATGCTGATAATTATCAAGCGGCTATTTCAAATCAAGGTCCAGACATCTTAACAACCAGAGTTTGGTGGGATCAATAATATTTAAAATACTTTATATACTAGTGTTATAAAGTTCGAGTTAGTTTTAATTGAGTTTATAAGGGAGAGGCAACTCTCCCTTATTTTTTTGTTTAAAATAGTATCTTAACCATGCTATTGCTATACTACTATTTACGTATATTAAGTGAAAATTATATCACCTTAATCCTAATAAAAGTTAAGAGATGAAACTACATCACTTTTCCGGCTATCTATTGCTTGTGTTACTTTTTTCATGTAACCAACCTCAAGAGAATCAACATCCAAAACAAAAGCGCTTTACTTTAATACCATCATCTGAAACTGGCATCAATTTCACCAATACGGTGAAAGATGACACCGATAAAAGTATATTCTTATATGCCAACTTCTATGGCGGTGCAGGAGTAGGAATTGGAGATTTTAATAATGACGGATTACAAGATGTTTTTTTTGCAGGTAATACAGTACCTGATAAATTATATATAAATAAAGGAAACTTACAGTTTGAAGACCATACCACTGCAGCTGGCATATTAAATTCTGAAGGCTGGTCTACTGGTGTGACCATAGCAGACATTAACAATGATGGATATGTAGATATCTATGTAAGCAGAGAACTCTACGATGAAAATGCGGAATGGAGAAAGAACTTATTATACATTAATAACGGAGACGGCACATTTCAAGAAAAGGCAGCAGCCTATAATATTGACAATAATCAACGAACAAGACATGCTACGTTTTTAGATTATGACAAGGATGGTCTATTAGATTTATTTTTACTCACTCAACCTCCAAATCCAGGCAGTCTTTCTCAATATTTTACAGCAGATAATCTGTTACGTCCGGAATATTCGTTAAAACTCTATAAAAACGAAGGTAAAACCTTTACTGATGTTACTGAAACTGCTGGTATTCAAAGAACAGGGTTTCCAAATGCAGTTTCCGCAAGTGATTTGAATAACGATGGTTGGACAGATTTATACGTAGCTAATGACTTTGATGCTCCAGATTTCCTATTTATGAATAACCAAGATGGAACCTTCTCTAGTATGGAAAAAGAAGCCTTAAAACAAACTTCTTTTTACAGCATGGGCGTAGATGTAGCAGACATGAATAATGATGCGCTGTTAGATATTTTCGTTCTTGATATGGTTGCCGAAGATAATTTTAGACAAAAATCTAATATGAGCGGAATGGATATTAGCTCATTTTGGAAAGTTGTAAATGAAGGAGGAGGATTCCAATATATGTATAACACATTACAACTAAATAACGGCAATGGTACTTTTAGCAATATAGCGCAACATTCAGGAATGGCTGCAACCGATTGGAGTTGGTCTAATCTAATTGCAGATTTTGATAACGACGGGCTAAAAGACACCTATATCACTAATGGCCTTTTAAGAGATATTAGAAATACAGATGCCGATAAAAAGATTGCCAACTACATTAATACCACTAGAATGGATTATTTATCTAAAAATCCTGATGGCGGCAATATCAGTAGTATTTGGGATATTGTTGATCTTGACACAGCAGTAAATATGATACCCTCACAACCCCTAAAAAATTATGCTTATCAAAACAAGGGTAATTTAGAGTTTGCCAAAATCTCAGCGGAATGGGGACTTGATGATAGCTCTTTCTCCAACGGATCAGCATATGCAGATTTAGATAATGATGGTGATTTAGACTTGGTGGTAAACAACATTAACGAAGAAGCGTTCATTTATCGAAACAATTCAGAAACACTTGATAAAAACAAGTATTTAAGAGTACAATTGACAGATTCTGAAAACCAACCTATTTTTGGTAGTCGCGTACAAATTTACACTCCAGATGGTACTCAAATACAAGAAACCACCAACGTGCGTGGCATCTACTCTACCAGTGAACCAATAGTTCATTTTGGACTTGGAAGCCAAACACAAATAGATAGTATTATAGTACAATGGCCAAACGGCAAAACTTCTATTCAGCATAACGTAGAAACAAATCAAGTGGTTCAAATAGTAATGGAAAAAACAGCTATAACTAACAGAAACTTATTTGCTAAAAACAAACACAGCTATTTCAAAGATGCGACAGCCACATTTACAGGCTCATTTATCCATAAGGAAAATAGCTTTGATGACTTCGAAAAACAAATTCTACTACCACATAAAATGTCTCAATTTGGTCCAGCATTAGCGGTTGGGGATGTTAATAATGATGGTTTAGAAGATTTTTACGCAGGAGGAGCTTCTGGACAAAGTCCTGTCCTGTACATACAAAATAGTTCAGGTACTTTTGAAACAATAGATATCTCATTTTGGAATAAGGAAGCAGCCTATGAAGACGTAGACGCGGTATTCGTAGATATAAATAATGATGGCTATAAAGACCTATACGTAGTTAGTGGTGGGAATGCGTATCCTAAAAATGATTTTCACTATATAGATCGTATCTATTTAAATAATGGCTCAGGAAGCTTTAAAAAGGGAGCTATACTAAATGGAGATCGAGTTAGTGGATCTGTTGTTAAAGCGGCAGATTATGATAACGATGGAGATTTGGACATTTTCATAGGAGGAAGACATCTACCACATCAATATCCTAATCCAACATCGAGTTCTTTATTAATTAATGACAACGGTCAATTAAAAAATAGCACCCCAGAGTTTGCAAACGAACTCAAAGGAATTGGCATGGTAACAGATGCCGTTTGGGCAGACTACGACAACGACAACGATCTTGACCTCATTCTAACAGGGGAATGGATGGCAATTACAGTTTTTAATAATACAGATGGGCAATTAACTAAAGTTACCATACCATCCTTAGCATCTACTAAAGGCTGGTGGTTTAGTCTTGAACAAGGAGATTTTGATAAGGATGGTGACATTGATTTTATCGCAGGAAATTTAGGCCTTAACTATAAATACAAGACTAGCTCTGAAAAACCTTTTGATATTTACTATAACGACTTTGACGCTAATGGCAATGGAGATATTGTACTAGGTTATTACAATAATGACAAACACTATCCTTTAAGAGGTTTTTCATGCTCATCCCAACAAATACCAGGATTAAAAGATAAAATCAAAAAATATGATGTCTTTGCTTCACTAGAACTCAAAGAAGTCTATGGAGAAGACCAGCTTAAAAATGCGCTTCATTATAAAACAGACACTTTTGCATCTTCATTTATAGAAAATCTTGGAGACGGAACTTTCAAAGTCACGCCGCTTCCAAGCTTAGCCCAGTTATCTAACATAAACGATATGTTGATTCAGGATTTTAATGACGATGGTTTTCTTGATGTCTTGGCTATTGAAAACCTCTATGTATCAGAAATTGAAACTCCCAGAAACGACGCTGGTACAGGACTACTATTACTAGGTGATGGAAAAGGTAATTTTAATGTGACACGTGGTGCAGAAATAGGTTTTTATATACCTAATGATGCAAAACAAATAATTCCTATAACTGTAAAAGATAAAGCGGGAGTGCTAGTAGGAAATAACAATGGTGTGTTACAATACTTTGAAAGCACCACAGCTAAAAAAGACAAAGCAACCATATGGTAGTACGCACAACTACTTACTAAATCAACGAGAATTACAAATCTAAATATAGGGCTACTAGACCTTCTGGTGTAGCTACAGAAATAGTATTATTCTCCCTATCTACTTTTGTAATAATTTGATCTGTAATAGGGATAAGCAATTGTTTATCTCCTTTTTGAACTTCAAATAATGCCTGAGCAGTAGTATCATTTACACTTTGTATGGTCCCAATATTTCCATGCACGGCATCCACAATAGTAAAGCCAATGACTTCGTGAAAATAAAATTTATCACCAGTTAGTTTTGGCAACATATGTAGAGGTAAATAAAGTGCAGAACCCATTATGCGGTCGGCATCAGATTCGGTCTTTACCTCCTCAAAGTCTATTCGTAATAAATCGGATTTATGCAGTCGACATCTATCAATAAAAAAAGGAACCAGATTGTTTCCTAAAGAAACAAAAACTGATTCCAGATTTTGATATAATTCGGGGTCATCCGTGTCAAGTTTAACAAGAATTTCGCCCTTAAAACTGTATTTTGAAACGATTTTGCCTAAGTAGAAACATTCCTCCTTTTGCATATCGTTTATCCTTACTATTTATCTTCAGAAGGTGCAGCAGCATCTCCTTTTGCCTCTGCAACAGCAGCATCAAGAGCAGAAACAGGAGCTTCTTCAACTACAGTTTCAGCAACTTCTTCTACTTTCTCAGCAACTGGCTCAGGAGCCAATGCAGTAGCAGCTTCTGCAGCACGCTTTTCGTTAATTACTTTTTCAGCTTTTAAAGCTTCAGCTTTAGCATCAGCTTTCACCTTATCTAAACCACCAACTTTGGCAGCAATAGCCTCTTGCTTTTCTGCAATCCAAGCATTAAATTTTTCTTCAGCCTGTTCTTCGGTTAAAGCTCCTTTACGAACACCACCTAATAAGTGATGCTTTAAAAGAACACCTCTATAAGAAAGAATAGCTTTTGCAGTATCTGTAGGTTGTGCTCCATTCTGAAGCCATTTTACTGAACTGTCAACATCTAATTCTATTGTTGCTGGATTTGTATTAGGATTGTAGATTCCTAATTTTTCTAAGAATTTACCATCTCTTTTTGATCTTGCATCTGCTGCTACCAACCAATAGAATGGTTTTCCTTTTTTACCGTGTCTCTGTAATCTAATTTTTACTGGCATATCACATTAATTTGTAGGGTGCCCGACCCTTGATTATTAATTCTATTTTATTATCCCTTTATAAAGGGCTGCAAATATATAACTTTCGATTCTATACTTTACTATTTTAAACTAGCAAAATTAGCATTTCTTCAGAATACTGTTAACAGCTGATTCAATAATCGTTAAAAGCAGCCTTGAATATTAATAATAGCAGTACAAAAAAACTAGTATTCTAACAGAAATAGCTATCTATAAAAGGTGATAGTTTTTCATTCCCGTTCCGCTAATTGATCCTTAGCCATAATAAGGCTGGAGGTATGATTAGAAATAAAATCATTAATATCCTTAAGAACTCTTGGGTTTTTCATAGCCACATCAAAGTGTTCACCAGCATCAAACGCAACATTATATAGTAATGGAGTCTCATGTTCCTTTCGCTCGCCAAACTGCCCATAAGCACCCTGTGTAATAAAATGAGCTTTAAAATCTCCTAGCCGCACAGCAAATAATTCTGAACCTCTATAATACAATATACTTTTCCGAGGACTCGGGGCGCCCTCCATCAAGCTTAAGCTTAAATCTAAACCGTCAATAATTCTATCCTGCGTAATTGGACTTTCCGCCATTGCACTAAATGTTGTGAATACATCTAATGTTGAACCTATATCGGAAACCACACCCCGTTTTATGAGTCCAGGACCCCAAAAAATAGTTGGCTCTCGCATACCTCCCTCCCAAGTTGTTCCTTTACCAGCTCGCAATAGTCCAGAACTACCTCCGTTATTCTTAAAAGGTAACCATGGTCCATTATCAGAAGTAAAAACCACAATGGTATTCCTATCTAAACCTTTAGCTTTTAAAGCTTTGATTATCTTCCCTACTCCATCGTCTATTTCTTCTATCACATCGCCATACAGCCCGCGTTTACTTTTACCTAAAAAATCTTTAGAGGCAAAAAGTGGAATATGAGGTAAATTATGAGCTACATATAGAAAAAAAGGTGACACTCCTTGTTTTTCTATAAACGCAACAGCCTCATCTGAATAGCGTTTAGTAATATTATTTTGGTTAGCTGGCCTTTCTATAATTTTTGTGTCTCTTAGTAAGGGTACATTAAAATGTGCTGTCTTTATAGAATCAAAAGGTTGCTCCCAGTATTCAGAATATCCAATATTCGTATCTATCATATCCATATCATTAGAGTACGGAATACCAAAATAACTATCAAAACCGTGATTGGTAGGCAAAAACTCGGGTTTGTGGCCTAAATGCCATTTACCAATAGCCGCTGTAGTATAACCAACTTTCTTAAGTTGTTCTGCTATGGTTATCTCAGAAGCTGGTAAGCCATTTTTTGAATTAGGGAATAAGACTCTGGACTTACTGCTGGCCATACCACTTCTCACAGGGAGTCTTCCTGTTAACAAACCAGCCCTACTAGGCGTACAAACACTTGCAGCCGCATAAAAACTGGTCCACTTTTGACCTTCATAGGCCATCGTATCTAAATGAGGCGTCTTAATGGATGGATTGCCAAAAACACCCAAATCCCCATACCCTAAATCATCTGCAAAAATGATGATAAAATTAGGTGTTTCACTATCCTTTGCTTGGCTATATAACGAAGCAACACCGCCAATATTTATCAACACTGAAAATATAAAAGCCGGAATAAAAAACAAATGATTTTTCATAGGTAACTCATAGTTAGCCTTGGTAAGTTACTAATTCTAAAAAATCTATGATTAGGTTAATAACTCTTAGTAACTCCTCTTTTTAAGCCAAGTCCTTTTTCTTAATTTTAACCTTCCTCTTTTTACGGGTTCATCTCTGAAAACTTGGAACACGCTAAACTCCAAGAAAGCATCCTATGTACCTCATTTTTGACACTGAAACCACTGGCCTTCCTAAACGTTGGAACGCTCCCTACACAGACACAGACAACTGGCCTCGTTGTATTCAAATTGCTTGGCAGCTGCATGATGATATGGGAAAAGTTATTGAGCACGAAGATTATCTAGTGCACCCAGATGGATTTAACATACCCTATGATGCGGAACAAATACATGGTATTTCTACAGAACTGGCAGAACAAAAAGGTATTGCACTAAGTGAGGTCTTAGAAAAATTTAACGCCGCCATGGCGAAGACCAAATTCATTGTCGGACAAAATGTGACTTTTGATTTGAATATCATGGGGGCAGAATTTCATCGATTAGGAGTTGAAAATCTGTTACATGATTTACCTGTATTAGATACGTGTACAGAGCATACAGCCAAATTATGCCAAATTCCAGGCGGACGCGGTGGAAAATTCAAATTACCAACACTAACTGAGCTACATAAACACTTATTTGGCAAACCTTTTGGTGAAGCGCATAATGCAACAGCAGATGTAGAGGCAACAACTCGTTGTTTCTTAGAATTGGTGCGGCTGCGACAGTATACTACTGAACAATTAGATGTTCAACCGGATTATTTCAAAAACTTCTCAGAAGTCAATCCGCAAGAGATACAATTGATTGGACTCAAACACATCAATCTCAAAAAAGCTTCTAAAAAAATTGCGGACGCACTTTGGGACAAAGATACAGGCAGTGTTAGTCAAGAAGAAATTAAGGAAAATATAAAAACATTAGAGGATGCAACCTTTGTTCATCTTCACAATCATTCTCAATTCTCCGTATTACAATCTACCATTAATATAAAATCATTAGTGAAAGTAGCTGCCACCAATGATATGCCAGCAGTTGCGCTAACAGATCACGCCAATATGATGGGTGCCTTTCACTTTGTAAAAGAAGTAGGTAGCCACAATAAAGCCGTACGAGAGAAAAATAAAGAAGCCATAGAAAACGGAGAAGAAGCAACGGCTAAAGAAATTACACCCATTTTAGGTTGTGAGTTTTTTGTTTGCGAGGACCATACTAATAAAAAT
>CALHVP010000279.1 GCA_938038975.1 uncultured Maribacter sp.
AAAAAGACAAATCCAAAACCTAGAAACAACATAAAGTGAAACGGGAATAATCCGAAGTCGTTTAATGGAATAGCACTGTACATTCCGAATAGAAAATATACCATAAGTGCAAATTCTAATATCATGTTAGGTGACAGCTTTTTTGTTAGGTATTTATTTCCTTTCCAGCTTTCAGTAAGGTTATTAATGTTGAATTTTGGTGTGCGTACAAATTCGCTTCTTTTACCCATATGTCCTTCCAATACAGCTATAGAGTTGTGCAAAGAGAAGCCCAGAGCTACAGAGAAAAAAGTGAAGAACAATCTAATGTAATCTACAAATTTGTTAAACCCACTTCCTTGAATACTCTTATAGGTGAACCAGTAACAAACAAACAGAATAATAGTACTTACAATGAAAAAACTAGTAGCCTCAAAAACCCAAGCCAAATGGCCATACATGTTTTTGATATACAGCATTGGTATGCTTAGTAATGCAACTATAAATACACAGAGAAACATGGAGCTGTTTAGTAAGTGCATAACCCCATGAAATTTTGTTTTAAAACTAATATTCTTTGAGGTTACAACGCTAATAACAGTTTTTCTAAAGTTCTCTGCTCCACCTTTATTCCAACGAAATTGTTGTGAGCGTGCAGCGCTTATTACTACTGGAAGTTCTGCTGGAGTTTCTACATCTTCTAAATATTTGAATTTCCAATTTTTTAATTGTGCGCGGTAGCTCAAATCTAAGTCTTCTGTTAAAGTATCGCCCTCCCAGTTACCAGCATCAATTATACAATCCTTTCTCCAAATACCTGCTGTACCATTAAAATTGATAAAATGTCCTTTAGCATTACGGCCTACTTGTTCTAACGTAAAATGAGCATCAAGTGCGAAAGCCTGGATTTTAGTTAAGGTGGAGTAATCACGGTTAATATGACCCCAACGCGTCTGTACAACACCAATTTCTTGATCTTTAAAGTAGATGACAGTTTTCTTTAACCAATCAGCATCTGGAAGGAAATCCGCATCAAAAATGGCTATAAAATCACCTTTGGCAATCTTTAAACCTTCTTTTAAGGCCCCTGCCTTGTAACCAGAACGGTCTGTTCTGCGTATATGAGTGATATCTAATCCAGTTTCCTGTAGTGCAATTATATTTTTAGCCGTGTCCAATACAGATTCGTCTGTAGAATCATCCAACACCTGTATTTCTAATTTACTCTTAGGATACTCTATTTTAGCTATATTCTCTAATAGACGTTCCATTACATATTCCTCGTTGTAAACGGGAAGTTGAATGGTTACAAAAGGAATTTCTTTTGGATCTAATAAATTATATTTTGGAGCAGTTTGGTTTTGTCTTTTCTGACCAAGATAATTTACCAATAAATTCAATTGGGCTAAACTATAGAAGAAAATCAATAGTAATGAAATGCTGTAAATAGCAATAATGACGTAAGCGATAGTTAGTCCCATATTATTTAATGCTGTATTTGAAAATCCAACCCAATATTTTTATGCCGGCAAAGATACTACCTTTTACTGTACCAGACACTTTTGAAACACCTATTCTTTTTTTGTAACGTACTGGTACTTCGGTATATGTCATTTTTTTACGTAAAATTTTAAGCTGCATTTCTACTGTCCATCCATAGGTCTTGTCCTGCATTTCTAATTCTTTGAGCTTTTCGTACTTAATAGCTCTAAAAGGCCCTAAGTCAGTAAAATTTGCCCTAAAAAATAAACGCATTAAAAATGTAGCCAACCAGTTGCCAAAAACTTGCTGTGGTGTCATAGATCCATCTTCACGCAAACTTTTTTTTCTTGCACCAACAACAAAATCTAAATCATCTTCCAGAATAGGAGCTACTACCTTATCTAATTCCTCTGGATAATCAGAGTAGTCTCCATCAATAAATACGATAATATCTGGTGCTTTGGATTGTTTGGTAATATAATCTAGACCTTTTAAGCACGCATAGCCATAGCCTTTTCTTATTTCTGTAAGTACTGTAGCTCCGGCATCTTCAGCGTTTTTAACAGTGTTATCTGTAGAATTGTTATTCACTACAATTATCTCAGATACCGTGTTTGGAAGCTCCTTTATGACATGTCCTATAGAATCTGCTTCATTAAAGGCAGGAATAATTACTTTGATGTCTGCCATTATTTTAAGTCAGAAATTGAGTTTTCCTTTTTAAATGCACCAAAACTGGACCATTCTTTAATTTTCTTTCCATTATTGTATTTTTCAGCAGAAGTCAATTCATTGTCTACATACTTAAGGCAATACCCATTTTTCACGCCTTTGCTAAGTTGACATTTGTGATTTATCCGACCTTGGTTATCATAAAACAACCACCAGCTTATTTTCTCATCATTAATAAAATGACCTTCTTGTACACGTACTCTGCTCTTATTGTAGAAATACCAATACTTTTCTTTTTTATCGTATTCATAATGTCCCTGCGAGGATATCTTGCCATTTTCATGATAAAACTTCCAATACCCTGTTTTTACATTGTACCTAACCCAACCTTCAGATTTAACCTTTCCATTATCATAGAAGGTCTTTTTGTAGGCAGTCTCATCTGGGGAAAACCCCCACAATAAAACTAAGGTTAATAGAATACTTATTTTTTTAAGCACAGCTTTTGTTTTGATAGGTCGAAGTTATTGAAAATTACTAACATGTTCTTAGGTCTTTTACACTTGAATTGTTACTGTGATAAGTCAAAAGACTAGTTATTTTTCGTTCATTAATTCCATTAAATCAACGTCGTTTCCAAGTAATACTTGGTTGGAATCTATTCTACCTTTTTCTGGGCCGTTCTCTAATTTTAATACACCTCTGGGGCACACCGCAGAA
The DNA here is from genome assembly GCA_938038975.1 of uncultured Maribacter sp. Taxonomy (GTDB): domain Bacteria; phylum Bacteroidota; class Bacteroidia; order Flavobacteriales; family Flavobacteriaceae; genus Maribacter. The sequence goes on from CALHVP010000279.1 coordinate 2,854, forward strand.
CAAACGCCGCAGCCTACACAACTAGAGCGCACAATGTTTTCTCCCTTTTGCGCGTAAGCACGAACATCTATTCCCATTTCACAATAGGTAGAACAATTACCACAGGAGATACATTGTCCTCCATTGGTGGTAATTCTGAACCTAGATTTAAAGCGCTGTACGAAACCTAGATATGCTGCTAATGGGCAGCCAAATCTGCACCAAACTCTGTTTCCGAAAATAGGATAGAAGCCAGTGCCAATTACACCGGCAAACACCGCTCCAATTAACAGGCTGTATGTATTCTGTACACTGGAGGTTTTTAAACCGAAAACAGTTCCAGTTTCTGTAAAGAAACTATATAATGTCATTCCGGTCATAACTACTGCAAAAAGTAACACACTATGTACCAACCAACGTTCTACTTTCCAAGAAAACAGGGACTTACTTGAGTGCTGTCTGTAAGGGTCTCCTAATGTTTCTGCTAATCCTCCACAACCGCATACCCAAGAGCAGTACCATCTTTTCCCAAAGAAATAAACCATTACAGGAACAATCACTAAGGTGAGTAATACACCCCAGAACAATATAAATACTCCAATGCCACCACTATTCATAAGCGATTTTATATTCCACTGAAAAAAGAAATCATAATCTAGTGGAAATGCGTTTTTAAAATCATAGTAAGGCATCTGTAGACGTACCATAATCTCAGGTATAAGAAATGCAAACACAATCTGAAAAAACAATACAGATGTGGTACGTACAACTTGATAAATGTTATGGCGGTATTTTATATACATGCGCGCAGCCATAACGGACATAACGGTACAGTACATAAAGCCATAAACAAACCAATGCCCTGCAGGATTACCGCTTAAACTTTCACTAATAGGGTCTACCAAATAGGTCCAGTTCACAGCATATTCTGAACGGAAATACAAAATCAAATAAAAACTTACTAAAAAGATAAACACCATCCAGGCAATCCATCCTTGGTTTGTGCTACTTTGATGGTAAACACCATCATTCTTAATTCCTTTTTGACCTAATAATATTACATTTGGAAGTATAAATAGTAGCGCTCCAATAATGCCTAAACCAAAGGTTAAAAACCACATTAACCCTTTGTTTTCAACCAAAAATCCAGTACCAGATTTTTTACCTAATTCTGCCGCCATATCGTGGGGCCCGGTGTAGATTACTTTTTTATATTCTTTATTTTTGCGATGCGCTGTATTTGCGAATTCTAAGGCCTCTGTTATTTGTGGCGCAAAGGCCATCATACCTTCAAAAGATTGTCCAACTACTTTGGATTCTATTTCAGACACGAATAATTCGCTCTTAATTCCTTTGGTTGCTACAAATTCAGTAAATGTATCAGCACTAAGTTTGTAAGTGCCTATTACAGGTAGTACAGTAAATGTTGCAAGACCCATTAAAAAGATAATAAGGCCTATGTTTTTTATTGTTTTCATGAATAGAACTATTTTGTTTTAAGTATCTAAATCGTAAATACTTTAAGAATAAACTAGATTTTTTTATTTAAGTTTTGCTAAAAATTCGTTTCCAGCTTTTCTTTCTTGTAGAAATAGTTGAGCCGCTTTCTAAGTTGTATTTGGATACAATTTGATCTTCATATTGTTTATAAAACTCTGGATCAAAATTTGCGTCTTTTAGATATTCAAGCACGTAGTCAGTAGTTCTTTTTTCTGTAAGCCAACGGTCAAAAATTTCATGTCTCATTCGAATACCAAATGTGTTTATTCCTAAGAATAGTTTAGATTCTTTGTCGTAGGCGATTGTAATACATATTTTCTCGGTGTCATGACGCCAATGAAAGTGCTGTTCATGGTCTTTCTTGTTACGTTCACTAAATACCCAGCCATAGGTTTGGTATTCTACATCTAAAAACTTTGCTGAGTTAAACCAATGACCAGGCTTATATTCTGTAGACTTACCACATAATGTTTGAGCTAAAGCTTCCCCCATCATTCGTCCTGTATACCAAACAGCTTCTATTGGGCGTCTATTGCCAATGGCTTCATGCTGTTCCGCACAGTCACCTATGGCATACACATTTTTCGCACTGGTTTCTAATAACCTATTTACTTTAACGCCTCTTCCTAATTCTATTCCTGAAGATTTGAGGAAATCAATATTTGGTGTAACGCCAGCAGTTAAGCCTACTACATTACATTCAATAGTGTCGCCTTTATCTGTAATTACTGCTTTTGCTCTTCCATTTTCATCAGCAATAATTTCTACTAAGTTCGTTTCTAATCTAAGATCTATATGGTGCTCTAAAATATGCTCATTTATTAAAGCAGATTCTCCAGCAGGTAAAACACCATTCCAGAAGCTTTTTTCTCGTACTAAGAAAGTAACAGGTATTTTTCTAGACCTAAGCATTTCTGCCATTTCTATACCAATGAGGCCGCCACCAACAATTACTGCTCTCTTGCATGTTTCCCTATCTGGCGCAAATTTTTCTAAGTTGTCTAAGTCTTGTTTTGAATACAATCCTTGCACTCCTTCCAAATCTTGTCCCGGCCAGCCAAATTTATTAGGTTTAGATCCGGTTGCTATAACGAGTTTGTCATAGGAAATTTTAGTTCCGCTTGCTAAATGAACTTCATTATCTGTTGGAGCTACAGTGGTTACGAAATCTTTTACTAAATCTATACGGTTCTTCTTCCAGAACCAATTTTCATAAGGTTGGGTATGTTCAAATTTCATATGACCCATATACACATACATAAGTGCAGTCCGAGAAAAAAAGTAATCGGTTTCTCCAGAGATAATAGTGATTTTATGATCTGAAAGCTTCCGAATATGTCTTGCTAAAGTAACTCCGGATATGCCGTTTCCAATAATAACAATGTGTTGCATAAAATGGTTTTGTTGATGGTTGTGTCGTTGCTAAAGATAATAACTTAACAATTACTTCTTAATTTAGAAAGATTATAAATTCGTTATAAAATCGTGATACTTACTCTGCATATTTGCATCATTATTGAGGTGCTAGCGTTTGTGCCATCTCGATGAACTAAAAAAATAGGAATCAAATTAGGTAAATCTTAAAATAATCATAAAAAGGAATTTATGTTGTAGGGTTAAACAAAAGGTTTCGACGTAGGGTTAAATTCTAATCAAGTTAATAGAAGTAAAAATGAAAAATAAACTAAGCTATCCTGTATTAATTTTGCTAATTGTATCGGCACAAGGAGTAACTGCCCAAGGGTTGAAAGATTTTTTTGCGAATACAGATAGCTTTCTTAAAAGTACTGTAACAAATGGGAGGGTTAATTATGCTGAAATAAAGAATAATCCAGAAACATTATTTTCTTTGGCGACGGCGGCGAAGGACATTAGGGTAGAAAAAGCAGATGCTTCTAACTACCAAGCATTTTGGATTAACACCTATAATATTTTAGTTATCAAGGGAATTGTAAAAAACTACCCTTTAAAATCCCCATTAGACGTGCCAGGTTTTTTTGATAAAATTAAGCACGATGTAGGTGGTGAGCATATAACACTTAACGATATTGAGAATAAATTACTTAGGGCAAATTTCCCTCAAGAACCAAGATTTCATTTCGTATTGGTTTGTGCAGGCTTGGGCTGTCCTCCAATAATTAATTCAGCGTACGTGCCATCATCTTTAGATGCTCAATTAGAAAAACAGACAGTAACTGCACTAAATGATAACAACTTTATACGTGTTATAAATAAAAAAAAGGTTCAGGTTTCTCAAATATTTGAATGGTATACTCAAGACTTTAAACAAAACGGTGCTAGTTTGGTAGACTTCATCAATACCTATAGAACAGAAAAAATCCCTGTTGGAACTAGGGTGTCATACTACCCATACGATTGGACTTTAAACGCGGTCAAATAAATAAACAACTAAAACATAAATCACTACGAATGAAACATTTAAAAAGAAATACGTTTCTTGCCTTAACTATTTTTGCCTTTTTTGGAGGTTTTGCACAAGACAGTTTGCAACAAATTAGTAATATCCAACAGTATACGCCGTCCAAACTTATTGGTAAAGGACAAGTAGATATAAAATGGTTTAACAATTTATACACAGAAACGGAAAGCACATTTGCTGAAGGAACACAACCAAGGCAGTCTTTTTTCACTTCAACCTTTGAGTTTTACACGGGTGTAGGTAAAAATAATAGAGTTAATCTTGGATTTATTGCAAGGTTACGCTCTAACGTTATTAGTTCGGCTAATGACGAGAGAGGCGCATTGGATGTTTTTAGTTTTAGCGGAGATGATGCCACTCGTTCTGGGCTTACGGCGTTTGCTCCTTCTATTAAGTTTGTTCCTTTTGCATCGCTTAGTAACTTTTCTATTCAAAGTTCTATTTTTATTCCTTTGATTGATAATGAATCTGAGAATGGAGTATTCTTAGAGCAGAAGGGTTCTGTATGGCAAAATCGTTTGTTTTATGACCATACCTTCCCTGGTAATAAATGGCAACTTTTTACGGAGCTTACAACAGAACTTAATTTTGGAGATAAAGACAAGAGTTTTGCAAACAATAGCCTAAATGTTAATCCTGGTGTTTTTCTAAGTTATTTCCCTACAACTAAATTTACCATATTAGCACTTGCTCAGCATTCCCAGCGATTAGATTTAGGTAACGAGTTTACACAAGATTTTACGGCACTAGGTGGTGGTGCAAAATACCAACTCACAAATGCGCTAAATGTAGAAGTATTGTATACCAACTTTGTAAGAGGTAATAATACAGGACTTGGTCAAACATTTAATCTGGGATTACGAGGTATTTTTTAGCCTATGAACTAATAACAGTATATAAAATGGCTATTTTAGAAGTCTTAAGTACTTTCTATGAAAAAAATATGGCTTCTTTTTCTATGTTGTTTACAGTTCTGTTGTTCTGGTGAAGCACAGAAAAAAATCAATGGAATAAGTTTTGTGGCATCTAGAGAAGAGGTTGTTCAAACACACGTAGATGAGGTAATTAGATTGAATGCTAATAGTGCAGCAGTAATGCCTTTTGGTTTTATGCGAGAAACAACCAGTCCAGAAATTAGTTATAATACAGATAGGCAATGGTTTGGAGAAACAAAGAAAGGGGCCAAACAGTATATAGAATTGCTTCAAAAGAATGGGGTAGCGGTAATGTTAAAGCCTCAGATTTGGGTTTGGAAAGGTGAGTTCACTGGAACTATTACTATGCAGACAGAGGAGCAATGGAAGCAACTAGAAGAATCATATGACAGTTTTATACTTACGTATGCGAATCTGGCTCAAGAAACTGAAGTTCCTATTTTATGTATAGGAACGGAGTTAGAAAAATTTGTAGAAAATAGACCTGAATATTGGCAGCGACTTATTCCTAAAATAAGAAAAGTATATACTGGAAAATTAACCTACGCAGCAAATTGGGATGAGTACAAACGTACACCATTTTGGAAGCAGTTGGATTATATAGGTATTGATGCTTATTTCCCATTATCAGAAACTAAAACACCTACTATAGAAGAACTTCGAAAAGGTTGGCAACCTTGGAAATTAAAAATAGAGGAACTAGCAAAGGCGAATGATAAGCAAGTGCTGTTTACGGAATTTGGTTATCGAAGTATGGATTTTACAGCAAAAAAGCCATGGCTAGTTGACCGGACAGAGGAAGGTGTTAATTTACAAGCTCAGGTTAATGCGAAGAAAGCAATTTTTCAAGAGTTTTGGCAAGAAGATTGGTTTGCTGGTGGGTATGTTTGGAAATGGTTTATACAGCATGAGAAATCTGGAGGAGCTAGTGATAATAGATTTACGCCACAAAATAAACCTGCCCAAAAGGTGATAGAAAGTCATTATAAATCATTTATTGAGTGAATAAATTCTTGTTATTTACTATAACTTTTGTGGTATCCTGCTCCAATGATTTGGCAAAAGAAACCTCTTTGGCTGCCTATTTAGAAGATAGAGAAGTTGTTCTGGATAATGTTATTGCTTGCGCTGCAAGTAATGAAGCAGATGATTTGGTAAGTTTTTTTTTGTTTCCCAGACCTACCGCAACTAATATCAAATATTTTGAAACTATATCTAGTGCTATTGATAAAAATAGTTTTGAACAATATGAACCATTTGATTCTCCCCTTTTAGATGTCTTCAATGGATTTCTTAAAAAGTTTGAAGTATCGGTTAATGCAGAAAAATGGGTAATTGTAAGCTTTGAAGAAGATAACAAGATTCATATATCTAACCCTATTAGAATTAAAAATCAAACAAGACCAACGGAGTATATTTCTTCAAATATTAGTATTGAGGAGGATACTATAAATCCTTTAATTACGTGGCAAGATGGCTTGTATGATGATACTAGAATATACTTTCAGGTACTAACTGATTCAACTAATAATCTAATATCTGGCACCTATACATTTGATTCTTTTTTTAAATATTATGAGTTAGAAAATGTTGTACTTAATATCACCCTAGGTACGCCTCAAAATTTAAAATTAAATAGCACCTATAGTTTTTCGCTATTAGGGGTAAGCGAAGATAACTGGGTTAATATATTTTCAGTTAAAAGTTTCGTTCCCTAAACCTTAGCGTCTTTTAATATGATTATTTTTGAATGAAGCAATTCTTGTTTTGAGATTTTATAAAAATAGTAATGAATTTAAAAGGAAGCGTTTTTTCTATCTTAATATTATTTTGCACATTTCTTAATGCACAGGTAGGAACAATCTCAGATTTAAAATTCATTGGTTTAAAAAAAACAAAAACGTCATTAATAAAAAAACTAATAGCAGTACAATCTGGTATGCAGTTGGATTCTATTCTTCTAGAGAAGGACATAACAAGATTAAAACGTTTGCCTTCTATTTCACATGCATATTATCAAGTTTTTTTAGAGCAAGATGGTAGTTATGAAATAACATATGCGGTAGAAGAGAACTTTACTTTAATTCCTTTTGCTAACCTTTTTAGCTCAGCTAATGATGACTTTGCTTTTAGGATAGGACTCCAAGAGTTTAATTTTCTGGGAAGTAATATTACGGTAGGGGGTTTTTATCAGTTAGACAATTTTAATTCTTATGGGTTTAGTATTAGAGCACCGTATCTATTTTCTAAAAAGCTAGGGTTGGCTTTTAACTACAATGATTTTAATACGCGAGAACCTGTGTTTTTTTCTGATGATACAGCAGATTATAGATATAGTAACACAGGGTTTGAGCTTTTAGGTTTGTATGAGTTTGATTTTAAGAATAGGATGGAATTAGGTTTTAGTCTTTTCACTGAGGACTATAATTACCTTTCTGGAGCTACACAGCCTAATGTGCCTTTAGCACTTAATGTAGATAAGCATTTGTTTAAGCTGATTTATGATTATGACGATATCGATTACTTTTATCACTATTTGGATGGTTTTAGAAGTAATCTAAATTTCCAGTATGTAGGTAGTTCAGATGCTGCCTTGCCAGAGTTTTTAATTGGTTTTAACGACTTTATATATTATAAAAGAATAGGTAATCGCGGGAATTGGGCGAATAGATTACGATTAGGTTTGGCAAGTAACGTAAATAGTCCGTTTGCTCCGTTTACTGTAGATAATAACCTAAATATACGAGGGGTAGGAAATACCATAGATAGGGGTACTGGTGCTATCGTTTTCAATACAGAGTATCGTCATACATTCATAGACAAGGATTGGTTTGTCCTACAAGGAAATTTTTTTGTAGATGGAGGCACTTGGCGCAACCCTGGTGGAGATTTTGGTGATTTTTCAGAATCTGAAAACCTTCGTGTTTATCCAGGAGTTGGACTTCGATTTATGCATAAACGTATTTTCAACGCTATATTTCGTATAGATTACGGATACGGAATTACAAAAAACAGTGCTAACGGAATTGTCTTTGGTATTGGTCAATATTTTT